>CBDUGY010000094.1:0-11452 GCA_965367015.1 uncultured Ulvibacter sp. | reverse complement strand
TTTCGGGATTTTTCAAAATTAAAATTTTATATGCTTGAATTGCTTTTTTATAGTTTTTTTGTTGCAAATAAACCTTGGCTAAAGTTTCAGTCATTAATGAGTCTGAAGCCACTGTGAATGGCTCCGATAGATCTTTTTGAAGTGATTTTATCTCACTATTTCTATCGGGCACATCGGTTGGTTTTAATTTAGGGTTTTCTTCAATGAATTTATCGATTAGCTCAAATTTCTTAACTTTTATATCTTTTATTTCTTCTTTTGAAATACCAGCAGCATCCCCTTCGCTCCTTTCTATTGGTTTTGCCGATGTTAATTTAAGCCATTCACTAAATGAATGCGTATCCTTCTTTGTGAACTCCAAAGGCTGGTCGATTCCTAATTTCTCTTGAGGGGGCACGTCATCTTCAGAAGTTTTATCAATATCAGATTTTTCTTCGGAAGGAATTTCAACTAGTTCTTTTATTGAACTCAATTTTCTTTGAAACAATTCCGGATTTAATATAGCTTCCGCTTTTCTAAGCTCTTCCTTAATTCTTGTATCGATCTCTAAACTTATCTGTTCTGAAACATTTTCAGAGATGACTTCCATCTCATCTACTGAGGCATCATGTTGCAAAATTGCTTCCGATATTTTATTCTGCACAAAGTTTTCGGAAGTAATATACTCGAATAAAATATCTCGATCAGTTGTATACGCCGCCGTTACTTTTAAAGCATCGTTGTAGAGATAACTCTTCTGATTTTTTAAGCCTTTTAATTGCAACGCTCGCGCACTTTGAAAATAAGGATATTTATCAATTACAGATTCTAAATTAGCCAGATCCTGATCACTAATTTTTTGCGGATGTGCAAGCAGATATGTATAGTTTTCAGTATTCAAGTTATTACCAGTTTGCCAGGGATTTATTAAAAATATCTTGTGTAATTCGCTCAAAGATCACCTCTACTGCTGCATCCAGTTCCGAACCGGTTAAAAGTCGGTTACCTGTATAATCGAAATAGAAAGAAAATCGTTGTTCAAAGTCTTTCGTATCGTCTTTGGTATTAAAAAACCGAACATTTACCGAAATCGTGAGTCTGTTTTGTGCCGCCGTACTTTGAGAAGTTGCCGTTATGGGCGCGGTATAATAGTCGGTAATTTCCCCTTCATAGATCAAATCTCCATTACTGTTCACAAGATCCAAACTGGTTTGATTTAACAAAAGGTCTTGCAGGTCTTGAGTGAATTGTCTGTCGATTCCGGGAATTACCTGAGATGCAGTATTTCGAAAATAATTTACCTGAAATGTTTTCGTGGTCGAATAATCTATATCGGCTCCCGTAAACGAATAGGCACCGCACCCCTGCAGCGTCGTAAATACAAGCATTGATAGAAATAGATACAGGACTTTTTTCATTGTATATTCTGAAAGTTATGGGTTCAAATTACAAATTATATTGCTTTATTTTTCGGTAAAGTGTTCTTTCAGAAATTCCCAGTTCATCGGCGGCATCTTTTCGTTTTCCTCCGTATTTTTCCAGCGATTTTTTGATAAGTTCTAATTCTTTTTCCTGAAGAGAAAGATTTTCTTCTTCTTCAATTTCTTCAGCGAAATCGTATTTATCTCTTCTTTCTTCCGAAGCTATTTCAGGAATATTCAATACTTCCACATCTGATTCTTCTTCCGAAGAACTTTCGGCATCAATAATACTGGCCAGTTCGTTTTCGACATCATCTTCCTCTGCGTAAATCTTGTTTATCAAAGATGAATTTTCCTCTTTTACTTTAGCTGCATTACCACTCTTCATTAGTTCTAGAGTCAATTTCTTCAAGTCGTTGACATCTCGTTTCATGTCGAAAAGAACTTTGTAGAGTATTTCACGTTCATTACTGAAATCACTCTCCGCCTTTTTATTACCTATTACTGCAGGAAGATTGCTACCCATATCGGGAAGGTAATGTTTCAGCGTGTCGTAAGTTATTTCACGGTTTTGTTCTAACACTGAAATCTGCTCTGCGACATTTCGCAACTGACGAATATTTCCGCTCCAGCGATATTTTAGAAGTAGTTCGGTGGCCTTATCTTCTAATCGAATGGTCGGCATTTTATACTTCTGTGCAAAGTCGGATGCAAATTTTCGGAAGAGGAGGTGAATATCTTCGCTCCGCTCTCTTAATGGAGGTAAGTTGATCTCTACAGTACTCAAGCGGTAGTAAAGATCCTCCCGAAATTCGCCTTTATTTATTGCGTCTACCATTTTTACATTAGTTGCAGCTACAATTCGAACATCGGTCTTTTGAATTTTTGAAGATCCTACTTTTAAAAACTCACCATTTTCCAGAACACGTAATAAACGCACCTGTGTAGGTAAAGGAAGTTCTCCAACCTCATCGAGGAAAATGGTACCTCCATCGGCTACTTCAAAATATCCCTGACGGGTAGCGGTGGCTCCTGTAAAGGCACCTTTTTCATGCCCAAAGAGTTCACTGTCTATAGTACCTTCCGGAATTGCACCACAGTTAACAGCAATATATTTTCCGTGTTTTCTATGTGAAAGCGAATGAATTATTTTTGGGATGCTCTCTTTTCCAACTCCGCTTTCTCCGGTCACCAAAACAGATATATCTGTGGGCGACACCTGGATTGCTTTTTCTACCGCACGGTTAAGTTTAGGATCGTTTCCTATAATTCCAAATCGTTGTTTTGTCGCTTGTACACTTTCCATATTAATATTCCGCGAAAGCGGAGATCTTATTTACAAATATTTATTATTAAAACCCCTGCTCCATGCTATATCCAACGGGTTCACCGATAAGGGTAGCGCTCGTACAGTCGGTTACTTTTACCATTACAAAATCCCCCGGTTTGTAATTTTCTTTCGGAAATACTGCAACTATACTTTGCTCATTTCGACCGCTCCATTGGTCGGGATTTTTCTTTGATTCTTTTTCAATCAATACCTCTGTGATTTTTCCAATAAATTGATTTGTCCTAAAGGCACTGTGACGTCTTTGTGCATCAACTATTTCTGTGAGGCGTCTTTTTTTTGTTGCCTCAGGAACATTATCTTCAAATTTTCTGGCCGCCATGGTTCCTGGACGTTCCGAGTACTTGTACATGTAACCAAAGACAAACCTCACTTCTTCCATCAACTTCAAGGTGTCTTTATGATCTTCTTCTGTTTCACCCGGAAAGCCTACAATTATATCTTGAGAGATCGAACAATTCGGTAGAATTTCCCACATACGATGTACCAATTGAATATACTCTGAGGCGGTGTGTTGCCTATTCATTTCTTTTAATATACGATCGCTTCCACTTTGAAAAGGCAAGTGCACATGATTACAGATATTTCTGTATTTTGCCATTACGTGAAACACCTCTTCAGTCATGTCCTGTGGGTTCGATGTTGAAAATCTTATACGGAGTTTTGGTTGTGCTTCTGCAACCATTGCCAATAAGTTTGAGAAAGAGGTAGCTGTTGCTTTTTGTATTTCAGAAGAATTTTTAAAATCTTTTTTCAGTCCGCCACCATACCACAAATAACTATCAACATTTTGTCCTAAAAGTGTGATCTCTTTGTATCCTTTTGCTACTAAGTCATTTACTTCTTTTAAAATACTTTGAGGATCTCGACTCCGTTCACGCCCCCGAGTAAAAGGTACAACACAGAAAGTACACATATTATCACAACCTCTGGTAATACTTACCAGTGCATTAATACCGTTTGTCGCCAAACGAACAGGGGAAATATCACCGTAAGTTTCATCTTTAGAAAGGACAACATTCACTGCATCATTTCCGTCTTCAACTTCTCTTAAAAGATTGGGAAGATCTTTATAAGCATCTGGTCCCACGACCATATCTACAATTTTTTCCTCTTCCAGGAACTTCTCTTTGAGACGCTCGGCCATACAACCTAGTACACCCACTTTCATTTTCGGATTAATACGTTTAACAGCATTGTATTTTTCCAGACGCTTACGAACCGTTTGCTCGGCTTTATCTCGTATGGAGCAAGTATTTACAAGTACGAGATCAGCATCTTCAAGATTATCGGTAGTATTATAACCCTGATCTGAAAGAATAGAAGCTACTATTTCACTATCGCTAAAATTCATCTGGCAGCCGTAACTCTCAATATATAATTTTCGAGAATTACCAACCTTAGTTTCAAGAGTTAAGGAGGTTCCTTGTTTAGTTTCGTCTAATAACTTTTGTTCCATAATTTAATCTCATAGAATTAACCGGACACTATCTTCCGGTTAATTATAATACCCTGCTATAGATAGGCGGTTGCAAAGATACAATTAAAAGCGTGTTTGTGACAAATTGTCAGCTTTCTTTTTTGTAAATTTAACTGCTAACAATCAAAACCACACATTTTGAAAAAAGATATTTTCCAGAAAATTGAGGAAGCCCATAAGCCGGATTTTGGTGATATTCTAACCAGAAGTTTCGAGTTTTTTAAAAAAGTATGGCAAGAAGGATTAATGCATGTTCTGGTAACCATAGCAATGTCAATCCCAATTATAATCCTGATTTATGTCCCATACATTTTATTCTTTGTCGCAAATGGTGTTTTTAATGAGTATGGTATTAACAATGACGGATACTATAATGAAAATTTTTACGAACCGGATCTTTTACCTCTATTACCATGGATAATTTTATATGCGCTAGGTGTATTATTGTTGATATTTGTTCTTCAAGCTTTAACAATAAGTGTGACCGCGCATTTCTATAAAGTATGTAAGAAAATCGATACCGGTACTCCTGTTGAGGTTGGGGGATATTTCGACTATATTAAAGAGGGAGGATTTAAAAAATTGTTTTTATTGTCTTTGGCTACCTTTGGAATCGCGCTTGCGGCAACTTTATTATGCTATCTCCCAATTTTTTATGTGATGGTTCCCCTGCAACTCATCGTAGTTATATATGCATTCAACAAGGAGCTATCTGTCTCAGAAATAATTAAAGCCAGTTTTAAATTAGGTCATAAGTTCTGGTTGATTATTTTCGGGTTAATCATTATTTCTTCCCTAATTGCACAATTAGGTATTGTATTATGTTTTGTTGGACTTCTTGTCACAGCCTATTTTGTGCATTTACCAATTTATTTCGTATACAAAGACACTATTGGCTTCGATGATGATCTTACACCAACAGAAAATGAATTTTTGTCCAGCAAAGCATAAATTACTTTGGTACTTTATAAATGATGTTAGGAATATGAATTCACAAAAAATATTTATACCCGAAATAATTTTATTTTAATCAACAGTCTTAAATTATAAAAATCTATAGCCTTAAAAGTGAAAAGGTCCGTTAATGACGGGCTTTTTTGATTGAACAAATATTTTAAAAATGATCTGAGAATAAATCATTTTTTACAGTTATTAGAGACGTAAAAGTGGCAAGCGCCAATTTCGTATAAAAAAAATACTATACTTTTGTTCCCCAAACAAAATGATATATGGCAAAGAATCTAGTGATAGTTGAGTCCCCTGCTAAGGCTAAAACCATTGAGAAATTTCTTGGAAAAGATTTCAAAGTAGCTTCGAGCTTTGGACATATAGCCGATCTTCCTTCAAAAGAATTAGGTGTCGATGTGGAAGGAGATTTTACGCCTAAGTACATAATCTCCAGTGATAAAAAAGCATTGGTAAAAGAATTGAAAGCCCTAGCAAAGAAGGCTGATACGGTATGGCTGGCTAGTGATGAGGATCGAGAAGGAGAGGCTATCGCATGGCACTTGGCTGAAGAACTAGACCTAAATGAGGATAATACTAAACGAATTGTTTTCCATGAGATCACAAAATCGGCGATCTTAAAGGCTATTGAAAATCCTCGAAAAATTGATTACAATCTCGTTAATGCACAACAAGCGAGAAGAGTTTTAGACAGATTGGTTGGATATGAACTGTCACCGGTATTATGGAGAAAAGTTAAAGGCGGACTTTCGGCAGGAAGGGTACAGAGCGTCGCGGTGCGTTTAATTGTTGAGCGGGAACGCGAGATCGAAGCTTTCAACGCTGTTGGTTCTTATCGTATAGATGCTGAGTTCAGTACTGCAGATGGGAGTAGCTTCAAAGCAAAACTTCCAAAGAATTTTGAAACTGAAAATCAAGCCAGAACATTTTTGGAAAAAAATATTGGTGCTTCCTATAAAGTTTCCGAGTTAGTAAAAAAGCCGGCAAAAAAATCTCCGGCCCCAACATTTACCACTTCAACTTTGCAGCAGGAAGCTTCACGAAAGCTATATTTTTCCGTAGGAAAAACCATGACCATCGCGCAACGTCTTTATGAAGCGGGTCTCATTACATACATGCGTACCGATAGCGTGAATTTATCGAACGACGCGAAGGAAGCCGCAAAGAAAGAAATTGAATCATCTTACGGCAATAAATACAGTCAGCCAAGAAATTATAAAGGCAAATCGAAGGGCGCGCAAGAAGCTCACGAAGCGATTCGACCTACCGATATGTCTAAGCAGACAATCTCCGGGGATTACGATCAAGAACGATTGTACAGCCTTATTTGGAAACGAACGCTAGCGTCGCAGATGAGTGATGCACAATTGGAACGTACGAATGTGAAAATTGAAATCAATGGTTCGAAACCAGTTACCGAACATTTTACTGCAAATGGTGAGATGATAAAATTTGACGGTTTCTTAAAAGTGTATTTGGAAGGAACCGATTATGAAGAAGAAGAGCAAGATGGAATGTTGCCTAATCTGAAAAATGGTGAGGCACTAGATAATAATTATATCACAGCGACCGAGCGATTCTCAAGACCTCCATATCGATATACCGAAGCTTCATTGGTGAAGCAACTTGAAGAATTGGGTATAGGAAGACCTTCTACATATGCGCCTACGATATCTACGATCATGAATCGTAATTATGTGGAAAAAGGTACTATAGATGGAATGGAGCGAAACTACTTGCAACTAACAATGAAGGATGATTCGGTTAAAGAAAAGAAGCTTACTGAGACAGTTGGATCAGACAAAGGTAAAATGGTTCCTACAGACATTGGTTTAATCGTGAATGACTTTTTGGTCGAGCATTTCTCAAGTATTTTAGATTATAATTTTACGGCAAAGGTTGAGCAGGATTTTGATGATATAGCTGAAGGAAAAGAGGAGTGGAAACAAATGATGAAGGATTTCTACGGAAAGTTTCATCCACGTGTTGAAGATGTTTCCGAAAATGCAGATCGCGAAAGCGGGGAGCGAATATTAGGAGATGATCCGGAGAGCGGAAAACCTGTTTTGGTTAGATTGGGAAAATATGGACCCATGGCACAAATCGGCGCTCCAGATGATGAGGAGAAAAAGTTTGCCAGTTTAAGACCCGATCAGCAATTGCATTTAGTGACATTCGAAGAGGTGATGGATCTCTTTAAACTCCCGAAGACTTTAGGTATATATGATGCGGAAGAAGTAGAAGTGAATAACGGACGTTTCGGGCCGTATGTGCGTTTTGGAAAAAAATTCATTTCCTTACCAAAAGGAATGGATCCTTTAGATGTTGATATGGCCTTTGCGAAAGAGTTGATTGAAGAAAAGAAAAAGGCAGATGCACCTATATATACATACGAATCGCTACCCGTTCAAAAAGGTACGGGAAGGTTTGGACCCTTTATCAAATGGAATAACATGTTTATTAATGTCAATAAAAAATATGACTTCGACAATCTTTCCGAAGCAGATATTATAGAATTGATAGAAACTAAAAAGCAAAAAGAAATTGACAAATTGATTCACGATTGGCCTGAAGAAGGGATTCGATTAGAAAAGGCCAGATGGGGTAGATTTAATTTGATAAAAGGAAAGACAAAAGTGGAATTGCCCAAAAGCACTAAAGCAGATAAAATGACATTAGAGGAGGCTCAGGCAATTTTGGAAAAAAAGGCTCCAAAGAAGAAAACAGCAAAAAAGAAAGCAACTAAAAAGACTACCTCCAAAAAATAAGAATGATAGATTTTCTCACCCCAGTCTCCAAATCTGTTGTCGCCCATAGAGAAATATTACCTTCGGGCGTTCTAGGAAAACAAATTCTGATGCATCTTAAAGCGGGAGAACTCCCGGACTTAAAAGATGTGAAATTTGCTATTCTGGGTATTAAAGAGAACCGAAAAGATGTAAACTATATAGGTGAAGAATTAAATTTTGATGCTGTTAGGAAAGCCTTCTATTCTTTATATCCGGGGAATTGGACACATAAGTTAATTGATCTGGGGGATATAGAGAATGGCGCAACTGTAGAGGATTCTTATTTTGCCGTGAAAACTGTTATTGAAGCTTTATTGAAAAAAGAGATCATACCTTTAATATTAGGAGGTAGTCAGGATCTGGTGTATTCGCAATATCGTTCATACGATGTATTAGACAAAATGGTAAACTTTGTAAATATTGACCCTAAATTTGATTTGGGCGATGCCGAATTACCTATTACTAACATTTCTTACGTTGGTAAGATCATTGTGGAAAAACCTTATAACCTTTTCAATTATAGTACTATTGGTTATCAATCCTTTTTCAATGCTCCCGAGGAAATTGCCCTGATGGACAAATTATTTTTTGATGCCTATCGATTAGGGGATATAGTTAGTGATATAACCGTTGTAGAGCCAATTTTGCGCGATGCAGATCTAGTAAGTTTTGATATCTCTGCAATAAAAAGTTCAGAAATTAGTTATAAGAATAACACAAGCCCCAATGGCTTTGATGGCAGAGAGATATGTGCAATAGCTCGATACGCCGGAATAAGCAACCGTGTTACCTCTTTCGGATTATACGAATTAAAGGATTTTAGCGATGCAAAGAGTGGTGCAATGTTGGTGGCGCAGGTGCTTTGGTATTTTGTAGAAGGAGTAAATTTTAGGGTTGAAGATGACGATTTCAACAATGAAAAACGGTTTACAACGTATAAAGTCCCTGTAGACGACGAAGTTTTAGTGTTTAAAAAGAGCAATAAGACTGGACGTTGGTGGATAGAATTACCATTTATTTCAAATGTTAATAATAAATTAAAAAGTAGAACGTTATTACCTTGCACTTATGGCGAATATTTGAGTGCAACAAATCAGGAAATTCCTGAAAGGTGGTTTAAAGCCCGCCGAAAGAATGAAGTATAATCAAGTAAACAACTCAAAAGTCGGATTTGAGTGTTTTTCATTAAAACTTTTGTTTTTTTGAATTTTTATAAATAGGTTTACGCCCTTGAATCTCGAAAATTTAACCTAAATACCTATGAAGAAATTTATTGCATTTACTGCGATTGTTGCTTTTATGTTCAGTTGTAACTCTGGAGACAGGGGAGAACTCGTCGGAGCAAAAGGCAAAAAATGGTATCCCGAAAAACCATACGGAATGACACTTATCCCTGGTGGATCCTTCATCATGGGTAAATCTGACGATGATTTCGTGGCTGTAAATGATGCCCCAACCAAAACCGTTACTGTTCGTTCATTTTATATGGATGAAACCGAAATTACTAACGCTGAATATCGCCAATTCGTAGAATGGGTGCGTGATTCAACTATCCGTCTTCGTTTAGCCATAATGGCTGATGAGGTAGGAGCAACTCCGGGTGACGGAGGTGTGGGTGACTTCGCTTTTGTAGATCAGGAAAACGAGGAAATGACCCCTTATGACCAATACATGTATGATAATTACTATGGGTTGGGCGAAGATTTTTACGCTGGTAGAAAGATCAATAATGATATAGACCTTATATGGGATACTGCAGAATACCCTGATGAATATTACGTAGAAGTAATGGACAGCATGTATATCCCTGCGGAGGAAGCATACAACGGTCAGCGTACTATTGATGTAAGTAAATTGAATTTCCAATATACTCAAATGGATATTCAAGCTGCTGCGAAAAATCCTTCAAAACGAAGAAAAGACTTTATCAATAAAGAAGAAGTGAATATCTATCCTGACACTACTGTTTGGATTAAAGATTTTAACTATTCTTACAACGAACCGATGCACAACGATTATTTCTGGCATGAAGCTTATGGAGAGTATCCTGTAGTGGGAGTGACTTGGAAACAAGCTAAGGCATTTTGTGCATGGAGAACTTTGTATAAAAATTCTTATCAGAAGTCCAGAAGACGTAATCATGTAAATTCATTCCGCCTTCCTGGTGAAGCTGAGTGGGAATATGCAGCACGTGGTGGATTGCAATCTGCAACCTTCCCTTGGGGTGGTCCTTACGCAAAGAACGACAGAGGTTGTTTCTTAGCTAATTTTAAACCCCTTCGTGGAGATTATGCTGCAGATCAGGCATTGTATACTGTAGAAGCAGATGCATACGAACCAAACGATTACAATTTATATAATATGGCTGGAAATGTCGCTGAATGGGTGGCTTCCTCATACGATCCGGCTGCTTATGAGTATACATCTACAATGAATCCAAATGTAAATGATGCGACCAACTTGCGTAAAGTTGTTCGTGGTGGTTCATGGAAAGATGTAGCGTATTTTCTACAAGTAAGTACACGAGACTACGAGTATGCAGATTCTGCACGTAGTTATATTGGTTTCCGAACTGTACAAGATTACATGGGAACCGATGTTGTATTAAATGAAAAACTTGGAGATGCAAGATAAAAATGAGAATACCCCCGAATTTAATTTATAAACTACTTAACAATTAAAACTATTCTATTATGGCACAATCAAGATCATCTAAAAAATTATTTAACATGGCCTATGGCCTTGGAGCTTCTATTGTAATTTTAGGAGCATTATTTAAAATTCTTCACTGGGAATTAGGACCACTTAATGGAGGAATATTATTAGCAGTCGGTCTTATTACTGAAGCAATCATTTTTGCGATTTCAGCTTTCGAACCGGTAGATGATGATTTAGACTGGTCTTTAGTATATCCGGAATTAGCTGGAGGAATGTCTGCAGATAAGAAAAAGAAAGAGCCGGAAGATGCTCAAGGACTTTTATCAAAGAAATTAGACGAAATGCTTAAAGGTGCTAAAATTGATTCAGAATTAATGAACAGTCTTAGCGATAGTATCCGATCTTTCGAAGGTGCCGCTAAAGGAATGGCTCCAACAGCTGAAGCTATGAGCTCTACTAAAAAGTATAGCGAAGAGATGGCACTTGCAGCTGCTCAAATGGAATCATTAAATAGCCTATATAAAGTACAGGTAGAATCTACCAGCCGTCAGGCAGAAGTACAAGAACGTGTAGCTGAAAATGCAGAACAATTAAAATCTCAAATGCAGCATTTAGCAACTAACCTATCTTCATTAAATGGAGTATATGGTGGTATGCTTTCAGCAATGTCAAACAAAAACTAAGATAGTTTTCAACTAAATATTAATCCTTAAAAAAGAATTAAAATGGCAGGAGGAAAACTATCCCCAAGACAGAAGATGATTAACCTGATGTATCTGGTTTTCATCGCTATGTTAGCATTAAACATGTC
>CBDUGY010000093.1:0-11533 GCA_965367015.1 uncultured Ulvibacter sp. | reverse complement strand
ATAAGCTTCAGCTCTAAAGATTCGGTTGTTAGCTGCGTACTGATAATTCAGTATGAAATGCTGCGTTTTTGCGGCCTCGAGATTACTGTCAAATTTTAATATTTCACTATTTGGCTGTTGATAGAAGTCTCCGTATGCTAAAGACAACTGACTCCTTCTTCCGGTTTTATAGGCGACTGAAACTCTTGGCGATACGGTAAACTCATCGAATAACTCACTGTATTCTCCCCTTATTCCCAACTTAAATGCAAGCTTTCGCGTAAAAATAAGATCGCTTTCTGCGAAAACAGCACTTATATTATTATTAAAACCAATAGAAGTGTTGAAGGAATCGTTATTAAAATCTTCATTAAAATCGGTTAAAAACTGTTCGCCTCCAAAGCTCAATTTAAATCTGTTGCTAAATCTCTTTTTGAGCTTCAGTTTTAAATGTGCAGAGTTTTCGGTATCGATGATGGTATCGTCTATAATATCTATAGTGTTTTTTGATACTGTAAAACTGCCTCCACCCAGCACTTGCCAATCGTTATTAAGGTCGGAGGAATAACTGGTATTGGTATAAAAATTATTGTTCTTTAATTGGAAGGGAATACCCGCTAAAACGTTTATATCTTCTAAAGTTAACTGAAAGTTAGTTGTATCGAAGGCCCCATAAACTTTTAGCAAACCTTTTCCTATTTTTTGACGAAACACCGCTTCTCCCGAAAGGGCTTCGAAGGGTTTCTGCCAATCGTTTCTACCGGGAAGTAAAGCAATGTAAGGTGCGAGATTAATATAGGAGGCATTTATACTCAGTGAATTATTTTTCCATTTTTGAGTATTGCCCAATGTTGCACCCACAGTCATTATTCCAATATCCGTTTTTTCCTGATCTGGCTCATCGATGGTATTTAACAATAAAACCGAGGACAAAGCTTGACCGTACTCAGCCGAATAACCTCCTGTTGAAAACGTTATACCATCGAACAAAAACGGGCTGTACCTTCCTCGAGTTGGCACATTATTGGTTGTTGGCGTATAAGGAGTGAATACTCTAATACCATCGATAAAAATCTGTGTTTCATTTGCGTCGCCACCACGAACAAAAAGACGACCATCTTCGGCAACGGTTGTTGTTCCTGGTAAAGTTTGTAATGCACCAACAAAATCCCCTAAGGCGCTTGCCGTGGTAACCACATCTAATGGTTTAAGTACGGATACCTTACTGTTATCGCTTGCTTCAAAGGTTCCGGCCGAAATCACAACAGTATCTAACGAGTTCACATCTTCACGAAGTGTAATATTTAAATTCGACATTTGTGAAACATCTGCCGCCATTAAAAAGGGTTCAAATGATACAAATGACACGGTAAGTGTTTGTATTCCGGTTTCGGATGTTTCAAAAGTAAAATTCCCACCCTCATCAGTAGATGTGCCGTCATAAGTCCCATCCAGATAGACATTCGCATTGGTAATTGGAGTCCCATTCTTTTCAGTTACTTTTCCTGAAATCGTGGTTTGGCAAATTGCTAGTGAGGGAAAGATGAAAAATATAGCTGTAAATAATACAATTGAGAACAGTTGACGCTTTGAAACTTTCATTATAAAATTGGTTTTGATTAACAGCTCAAAAATGAAAATATTCTCGGGCCTTTCAGAAAAAAATAGTCTGAACTGTAATTTTCAACATCTCAAATGTAAAAAGTAATTATAACTTTTCTTTAGAAAAATACAATCCTAAAAACTGTATCTTCGGAAAGATAATTCTTTGTATTATGAGTGATTCACAAAAAATAGATGCATATATCGAGAAGCACGCGCAGTGGAGCGATAAACTCACTACTTTACGTGGCATTTTCAACCAAACAGAGCTTAAGGAAGAAGTTAAATGGGGTGCCCCGGCTTTTACTTTAAACGGAAAAATTGTCGCCGGTTTAGGCGCATTTAAAAACCATATGGGTATTTGGTTTCATCAAGGTGTATTTTTAAAAGACCGTCAAAACAAACTTTTGAACGCACAAGAGGAAAAAACAAAAGCTTTACGACAGTGGCGTTTTGAAAAGGATGATACTATCGACAAAGACCTGGTTTTAAAATATATTCAAGAAGCAATTGAAAATTCACTGGCAGGGAAAGAATTAAAACCAGAGAGAAAGTCACTTTCTATTCCCCCATTTTTGAAAAATGCGCTCAACAACGATGCTAAATTGGCAAGTGCCTATAAAAACTTATCTCCCGGAAAAAAGATTGAGTATGCTGAATATATTGGTGAGGCAAAGCGTGAGACCACTAAAGAGAGTAGGTTAAAAAAGATTATCCCATTGATCTATGATGGGAAAGGGTTACACGATAAATATAAAAACTGCTAATAGTTGAAAAAGCCTAACTTTAAGAGATATACCACCAGACAATTACAATATTATGCGCACCGAGCATTTTGGATTCTGTTTTCATGGGTGTTGGTCGCCAACTTATTATTCTTTTACGAATACTTCACCTTAAAAAGTAACGGCGTACTGAGTTCCGCTTACGATTTTAAGCAGGCCTTTGTAACAAATCTCATTGTGGCTGTTATGGCCGGTCTTATTGGAGGTATTGTGACCGTAAACTTAATGGAACGCTGGCTGCGAATACACGCTTTTTGGAAGGCATTATTATATATAATTATCACTTATTTCGTAGCAGCTATACTGATTAGCGCTTTTGGGGGGCTGTATTTTTATAGTGAAGATTTCGGCTTACCGTTTTACCATCCGGACGTTTTAGCAGAGATGAAAATTTTTATGAATAGCTGGTTTTTCCTTAAAAATGTTCTGGTTTGGCTGGTGATTGTAATATCTACCTTGATTATTTTAATGGTAAACGACAAATACGGCCCGGGTGTTTTCCCTGATTATTTAATGGGTCGGTATTTCAGTCCGAAAAAAGAACGACGCATTTTTATGTTCGCAGATTTAAAAAATGCGACCGGAATTGCCGAAGCCTTGGGTGAAGAAAAATACTTTAATTTTCTGAAAGATTTCTTTAGAGATATCGCTCCTGCCATTGTCCAGACTCATGGAGAGGTATACCAATACGTTGGTGATGAGATCGTGGTAACCTGGAAAATGAAGTGGGGAATTAAAAATGCCAATGCCCTTCAATGTTATTACAGTATGCGAAAGATAATCAAATTTAAAGCTCCGAAGTATCTAAGTAAATATGATACCGTCCCGGAGTTTAGAGTAGGTTATCACTTTGGATCGGTAATGGTTGGCGAAATCGGGCAGATAAAACGAGATATAGCATTTTCAGGTGATGTTTTAAATACGGCATCTCGAATTCAGGGCCTGTGTTCAGAGTTGGACGTAGATATTTTAGCTTCCAAGGAATTTGCGAACATCGCCTATAAACTCCCCAAAAATGTGGTTCGTTACGATATTGGCAAAGAAAAGCTGCGAGGCAAAGCGGATGAAATTGAACTTGCGACCTATCGAAAGGAATAGTCTTTGATATGTAAGAAATGATCTTAAGGATTATATAGTATAAACTTAAATAAATCAGATAATGAAAGCAGATCTTTACACCAAGACCATTTTAACTGTAATAGCCGTATGTCTAACGATAAATGTAATGAAGGACGTTAATTTAATTCCAAGTGCCTATGCTTCCGAAACGAATACGAATCCAGAAATTACTACCGAGTATAAATTAGTTCCAATCAATGAATCTAATACCATGGATGTTCGTATAGTTGACATTAACACTTACGACGAGCTCAATGTAAATTTGAAGGGTGTACAGACTTCAGATGAGTTGAAGGTAAATATTTACAGCATAGATACTTCAGATGAGCTAGATGTAAACCTTGATGAAATTGGTGGCGGATGGATCAATAATGGTGATGCTATAAAAGTTAAAATTCAGCAATAAACTTTCCGAGGAAAATCAAATCTTCTTAAACGGCCTGATGATCAATCGTGCTGCACGATCATAGTTGATATAATTGTAAGTCCAATTGAAGAAAGTAATTACCCTATTTCTAAACCCGACCAAAAACCAGAGATGCACGAACATCCATAAAAACCAGGCAAAAGCACCGGCGAAATGGAAATTTTTAACATCGCAAACAGCCTTATTCCTTCCTATAGTTGCCATGGTTCCTTTATCGAAGTAACTAAAGGGTGTCATTTCCTTTCCTGCTAGTAATTTCTTAAAATTTTTACCCAGATGTTTCCCTTGCTGTATAGCAGGCTGAGCAACCTGAGGGTGACCCTTCGGATATTGCTCAGTTTTCATAAGGGCAATATCTCCTAACGCAAAAATCGCCTCCTGATTCTCAATTCTATTGAAATGATCCACGTTATATCGATTCACCTTCTCTACCAGACTATTCCCATCAATTCCGGCGACAGGAGCCCCCGTAACACCTGCGGCCCAAATAAATGTAGCTGTATCAAAATTTTCATTTTCGGTTACTACTGTAGTACCATCGAAATCTTTCACAATTGTATTTAAGTGAATAATCACACCCAGTTTTTCCAGGAATTCTTGCGCTTTCTTAGAGGCATGTTCGCTCATAGGCGATAAAACGCGATCTGATCCTTCAATAAGATGTACCTGCATTTCCTCCTCGTCCAATTCGGGGTAATCGTGCTCCAGTATTCCTTTCCGAAATTCGGCCAGTGCCCCGGCCAGTTCAACTCCGGTAGGACCTGCACCTGCGATTACGAAATTTAAGAGTTTTTTCCTCTCTTTCGGATCATCCGTGATATCGGCTTGTTCAATATTTTGTAACATTAAACTTCGAATATCCAAGGCCTGTGGTATCGATTTCATCGGCATACTATTCTTTTCAATATTTTTATTTCCGAAGAAATTAGTACGCGTGCCGGTAGCAATAACTAAATAATCGTATGACAGGGGTCCAATCGAGGTTTTGATAGTTTTTGACTCAGGATCTATTTCATCGACCTCTGCCATTCGAAAGTGAAAATCTTTATTTTTTCTGAAAACTTTCCGAAGTGGATAAGCAATAGAGTCGGGTTCTAAACCAGCGGTAGAAACCTGATATAGCAACGGTTGAAAAGTGTGATA
Source organism: uncultured Ulvibacter sp. (assembly GCA_965367015.1). GTDB lineage: Bacteria > Bacteroidota > Bacteroidia > Flavobacteriales > Flavobacteriaceae > CAXBES01. The sequence continues at coordinate 6,478 of CBDUGY010000093.1, read as the reverse complement.
GTTGTGCCTGTCGAAAAGTACGATTTGAACATTTTCCTTTTGTAATTGGTTTATTAGAGAGACACCCGCAAAACCTCCTCCAATTACTACAAGTCTCGGATTTTCGGTTTCAGGAATATTCATAGTTAATGTGTTGTACAACAAAATTACCATTTGATATGATAAGAACTTCAGAATTGAGCAATTTTTATGACTTTTGTAACAATCAGAACTATTGAACTACTAATGGTTCAACTAACAATCAATCATTGACAAAAGAACTCGAACATAGATTCGTAAGCCAGCTCCAGGAAAACCAAAATATTGTGCACAAGATATGTAGGTTATATACCAATGACAGTGATGCGCATAACGATTTGTTTCAGGAAATAACTATACAGTTATGGAAAGCATTTCCAAAGTTTCGGGGAGATTCGAAATTTAGCACATGGATGTATCGTGTGGCACTGAATACAGCTATTACGTTATATCGGAAATCCAAACGAAGGGTAACGACTCAGGATTTTGAAGGTGTTAGTTTTAAAATAAGCGCAGAGGCGTACGATGATACAGTTGAAGAACAATTAAAACTCATGTACAGTGCGGTTAAAAATTTAAATGATATTGATAAAGCATTGGTTTTTTTGTACTTAGAAGATAAATCGTATAGAGAAATTTCTGAAACACTAGGAATTTCAGAAGTTAATTCGAGAGTGAAAATGAATCGAATAAAAGAAAAATTAAGAAAAATTTTAAATCCGTAACCCCCAATGGATGAATTAGAATTATTAAAGCAAAAATGGCAAAGCCGGGAGCAAGAGCTCCCAAAACTGTCTTATGGTGATATTTATAAAATGTTGCTGAAAAAATCATCTTCAATAGTCAAGTGGATTTTTTTAATTAGCATTGGAGAATTATTATTTTGGACGGTTTTAGCCTTTTTCGTACCCGAATCAAGTAAAGAAATCAACGAAGGTATTGGTCTAAAAACCACGTTCATCGTTATCAATATCGTTCACTATTCGATTTTTATCATATTTATATATCTCTTTTATAAGAATTATCGCTCAATTGAGATAACCGACACTATTAAAGGCTTGATGAAGAATATTCTGAATACACGAAAGACTGTTAAGCACTTTGTAATATACAATGTAGGAGCTTCGGTATTGCTACTCATTGGAGTCAATTTATTCTATTATACAAAAAAAGATGAGCTATACACACTAATGGTTCAGAATTATGAAGGTTACGGAGCAATTCCCAAAGAAAGCTTTACCTCTATATTTTTTATGAGTCAGTTAATAGTTGGAGTAATTTTAATAGGCCTGATACTATTGTTCTATCGTGTTATTTATGGAATCCTCTTAAAACGACATAAACGCAACTATAACGAATTGGAGAAAATTGAAATGTAGAGTCAGTTTTAAGTCGGAAAACAGATCCTAAAGCTAGTATCTCCACTGACGTTCTTTATTCTCTTCTTCTTTATTGTGAAGTTCTTCAGTTGGAATTACTTTTAAAAATGAAGGATGTTGCTCTATAGCGTATTCGAGTTTTTCAACGATTGCCTCAACGGTATCATTCTCATAATCGATATCTAGTGGTTCTTTTATTTCCATCGATTGCAGAATTCCTTTTTTCTTAACATTCAATCCTTTCTTATCGAATGAGCGCCTAAAGCCATCGATAACTATTGGAACCACAATCGGTTTATTCTTTTTAATTATATGAGCCGTTCCACGCCTTATTGGCTTCCAGGGCTTGGTTGTACCTTGAGGGAATGTAATCACCCACCCATCGTTAAGTGCCGTAGTAATATTACTAACATCACTCATTTTTACCTGTCTATTCACTTCTTTACCTTCTGCCCTCCAGGTACGTTCTATACTCACAGAACCGGCGTAAGCCAATATTTTTGGCAACAATCCGGATGACATTGTTTCTTTTGCAGCTACAAAGTAGATATTCAGTTTGGGCTTCCATAGATACCCAATATTTTTAATACTATCGTCACGCCCGCTTAAACTTGCATTAAATACATGAAACATTGCGACAACATCGGCAAAATAAGTTTGGTGATTAGATACAAACAGCACGTTGGTTTCCGGTAGCGCCTTGATGATTTCGCTTCCATCGATCTGGAGTTGGTTAAAACCTTTAAATCTACGATGTGTGAGTGCCCCTAATATTCGTATAAGCCATAGCTTTAAAAACAATATATGTCCAAATGGATTTTTCTTGAAAAGCCCCATACGTAATTTTCAGTTTAGAGTGTTCGGTACGTAGTAGTCATTATGAGTTCATTAGATCAAAAACAAAACAAGACTAAAAGCAAATATACTAAAATAAGAGCTTATAATAGTTGTTTTAGTAATTCGCGAACCTCACTCAACATCATTGCTGTAGCTCCCCAAACCACATGGTCATTAAGCATGAATGCAGGAACTTCGATATTGGTTGCATAAGAGGTTGACAGTGTTTTGGTTATTACAATTCTATCGTCCATAAAGTGTGTAAGTGGAACTTCAATTAAAGCTTCAACTTCATCTTCCTGGGGTACGAACATCGGAACTTCAGGAGTTATTCCGAGAAAAGGTTGTACAAAGTAATCGCTTGGTGGAATATATAATTCGGTGAGTTGCTTTAATACTGAAATACTTTTAGCGTCCACTCCTACTTCTTCCTGTGTCTCTCGTAATGCGGTTTCCTGAAGCGAATTATCTTCCGGTTCTTGTTTTCCTCCCGGAAAACCAACCTGAGCCGAATGTACTCCTTTGTATGTTTTACGCAGGATTAAAATCAGGTGGGTATCATAACTTTTTGAAGGATAAAAGAGTGCCATTACCCCCGCTCGACGTGCTGTTTGTTTTTGAATTGCTATTTTTTTTAATTCTGAAAGTCTTTCGATGGGAGCCATTTTATGCTGAATGGTTTCGCCGGGAAGCTCCAAATTTGCTACTTTTGCAATTCGTTTTTCAAATTCTGAGAATGTCATTTAGAGATTGGTTATTTACTATAATATGTGTTGGGTTTGTTTGTTTTGGAAGTTGTGAAGATAAGAAAAAGCCGTCCGAAGAGGAAATAGATCGAACAATTGAAGCAAAAAAAGATTCGGTAGAAATTCATGCGGATGAGGATTCTCAATCTATTCCAGTTACCAAAGAGTTTCCGAAAATAACCAACAAAAATGTAGTTGAATTCTTAACGCAATATGGTAAAGAACATCCTGAAACTAAAGTTCGCATAACGACCCAATTTGGAGATATCGATATGCGATTGTTTGAAGACACCCCTTTGCATCGCGCAAATTTTATCTACCTGATAAAACAAGATTATTTCGAAAACACTTTTTTTCACAGGGCAGTCCCTAATTTTATCATTCAGGGTGGGAATAGTGATCTTACCTCTACGCCTCAAAAACGTACGGCTATTGGTAAAGACTATTTAATTCCGGCGGAGATTATTCCCGGACGATTCCATAAATACGGGACTGTTTCAGGCGCCAAAGAATACAGGGAGAATCCCGATAAGAAATCGGCGCCATTCGAATTCTTTATATTCTTAGGTCCGATATCGTCTACAGCCCATCTCAATGGAAGCTACACTGTATTTGGGGAGGTGACCAAAGGCATGGAGGTCGTTGAAAAAATTGCCGAACTTCCCACAGATGATGGAGAGTGGCCACTACAGAACATATACATTAGCGCAAAGGTGATGAACTAAGGTTTATATTATTCCTTCAGTATTTTTTTTGTAATAAAAGTACTGTCAATCTCGGCGCGAACAAAATATATTCCCGAACTGAATTTTGAAAGGTTTACAACTGCTTCGGTAGATTCTTGCACCAATTTACCTTGTACATCATAGATTTTAATGTTTTCTATATTTTCTTCTGAAGAAATATATATGAAATCAGTTGACGGATTTGGATAGATACCGAAATCTATCTCCGTAAAAGAGTCATTTCCTAAAAGACAATTTTCGGTATAATAGGCGGTCTCATCTATACACCAATCAATATTAATACTTGGATAATTGCACTCCTGCCTGTTCGCATATAATAAGTCATCTACCAATACGCACCGCAAATCCGGATTATCGAAAGCGATTAATTTGAATATAATCTCGTTATTGCCATTGGCAATGTTTAAACCAGTCAACTCATTGTTTGTACATTGTATAAATGAAATATTAGCCGCACTTGAAACATCTAAATATGCTAATCGGTTATATCCACAATCCAAAACCTCCAAATTGATATTTGTAGTTAGATCAAGTTGGGAAAGTTGATTTGATCGCACGTTTAAAAATTTAAGTGCTGTATTCTCACTCAGATCTAAAGAGGTCAAATTATTTTCTGAACATCGCAACCGCAGTAGATCTGGGTTTTGAGAAAGGTCCAGGTTAATAAGGTTAGTATTATCACAAATCAAATTTGTAAGTAAAGGGTTTTGGGTAACATCTAAATTACCTAAAGGAATAGTATTACAATTCAAATAGACGAGATTTGGATTATTCGTAACGTCAAGTGAATTTAGATTGTTACCATGGCATTTTAAAACACGTAATGCAGTATTTTGTGACACATCGAGTGCATCTAACTGGTTCCCGTCAGTAAATAGTCGCTCAAGATTTGAATTCGAGGATAAATCTATATTGACTAGCCGATTATGTGCAATATCCAGATTGGCCAAATTGGTATTTGACGAAAGGTCTACTTCTGTCAATAGATTAAGCTTTGCATCAAGGGTGATCAGGTTAGAAAAGCGAAAAATTCCTTCCAGAGAGCTAATTTGTCGATTTGCGACATTCAGTCCAATAACGGCTAAAGCCTCATCCAGTTGAATTTCACCGTCATCATTGGTATCAGCATCGGTATATCCTGTTTGAGTACCTTCCATGAGTGCGACATCATCGTTCACTAAAGCATTTTTAAAATTAGCGTCGGGGATGACAACTATTTGAGCTGTTGCGATACTCGTAATTAGTATTAAAACGAAGGAGTAGACGTTTTTCATAGGTTAAAATATATCAATGTGGTCTATAAAAATAGGAATAAAACCAAATAAACCTACCTTTTATCGAATAAATTTTCCATTCAACGATGAATTTACTCCTATGGTCTGCAGGTTTAATCTTCAGCAATCTCCTTTTTTGTATAAATACTTGGTAACGATAGATTAAAAGTTACAGCTAATAATCTCACCACTATTACAAGGGAACCTGAGATAATTACGATCCAATCCTGAGGGATTGAAGTTTTCAGGAGTAAAAAATAAACAAAACCACCTAGTATACAGGCTGTGGCGTATATTTCCTTTCGGAAGATTACCGGAATTTCATTGCATAGAATATCACGAATTACTCCTCCAAAACATGCAGTGATTGTTCCAAGTGCCACACAGATCAATGGCGGAAATCCGGCCGCGATACCTTTTTCTACGCCCACTATGGTATAAAGTGCAATTCCGATAGTATCGAAAAGAAAGAGCGATCTGCGTATATATCCTAACTTTTTTCTAAAGATTACTGCAACTACTGCCGACCCGAAGATTACGTATACGAAGGTCAGATTTCGCATCCAGGTAATATTACTATCAATTAAAACGTCCCGAAGAGTTCCTCCTCCGGCCGCCGTTACAAAAGCAATGATCAGGATACCGAAAGGATCCATTCTTTTTCTCAAGGCGATCAAGACACCCGAAATAGCGAATGCGATGGTACCGAGGATATCAATTATTAGAAATAAACTCACATGTTCTGGGTATAAAAATTATAGTCTTTAATGACCTTGTCAATAAACAATAGTGGTGTTTCTTCGAAAGTGACCCCCATCACACTGGCCACTTTATCTGACAGCTTTAAAATGACATTGTGATTTCCTCCATATTTAGCCCTGGTATACAAATTTTTTATTGTTTGTATCTCGGCATCGGTAAACACTGTTACCTGAGGATACATAGGCTTGTAATCTTCCGGGAGATCCATGAGTATGGTCTGTGAGAACTGTATCGGTGTCTTTTCAGAAATAACAGTAGTAGCTGCTGCTAAATCGCCTAATCGCTGCCCTCTTCCATTTATTAATATTGTGACTAAGGCTACCGCTCCACTTGCCAGACTAAAATCGATTACCCGTAATAACCAGCGCAGTAAATAATTCGAGAACGCGGGTTTCGATCCGTCAAGTTTTACCACTCGAATTTTCATTACTCTTTTTCCGGGACTCTGTCCGTTCCAAAACATTTCAAAAAGAAGATGATACAGAATAATTGGGAGCGCGATCACCATAAAAAGCAGGAACAGAACACTATCACTTAAATCAATTTCTGAAATGAAGAAACCTATGATAATTACATAAATTAAGATTATATAGGCCGCAATAACAAGCCAGTCGATTATATATGCAACAATACGGTCTCCAATGCCGGCAACATTTTGAATGATGTTGACATTTTGAGCGGTTTCTATTTGAAAATTATCCATTTAATCTGTTTCT
>CBDUGY010000092.1:0-11651 GCA_965367015.1 uncultured Ulvibacter sp. | reverse complement strand
GTTTATCGTCTTTAAATTCTGAAAACGAATCAATTAACGCTAAATTTTCCATATCATCCTAATTAAATGTTACCATAACTTTTGCTTCAGCAATATCTGTATAATCAAGCACTGCTTCTTTTTCTACTGTAATTTTACCTTTTCCAACTGGTTTCGGTTCACGTGCCTTCCATTGAAGTTTAATGGAGGTATCACCAACATCTGTCAATTCACCTTCAATTGTTTGGTCTTTTTTGGTTCGAACTTTTAATTTTCTACCAAGGTTTTTTCGATACTGACGCGGTAATGTGAGCCCTTCAGAAACACCGGCCGACATCACTTCTAATGAAAAATCTTCTTCTTCACGATCTAAATTATGTTCGATAGCCCGACTAATCATTATACAATCTTCCACGGTTACTCCATTATCTCCATCAAGTATTACCGTAATTCTATTCTCTTCAGAAATTAAAAGTTCTAATAAAAATAAAGATTGGTTTTCTTCTAAAGCCTTTTCCAGAAGCTCTGTTACTCTTTCCCGCATCATTTTTTGTTATAAAAAGAGGGGACTTTATGTCCCCTCGTCTTGTTACGTATCAAATTCGCTGCAAATATACCAAATTTTTTAATATTAAAAAAACGATGTGCTCCCGTTTTATTTTTGTAATTTAATGCTTACAAAACTCTTGATAAAACCTATATAAATGAAATGTATATTTGAGTCGTATTTTGAACTTAAAATAAACCACAAACATTTCATCTTCCTTTTACAAACCAACAACTTTCACGTATGAAAAGAATTTTAGTTCCGACAGATTTTTCTCCACAAGCGGAAAATGCGCTTAAGGTGGCAGCTCAATTAGCTTTGAAAAACAATAGCGAGATTTACTTATTACACTCGCTCGAAATGCCGCTTAGCATCAGTGGTAATAGCGACAACAGCAATCTGCCTGAATCATTATATTTTATAAAATTAGCCGAAAAAAATTTTTCAGAAATTCTTAAAAAACCATATCTCCAAAAAATCGATGTTTACGAAGCAATAGGACATAACGAGATTTACAATGATATCAGTGCGGCCGTTGAAAAAAGTAAAATCGACCTCGTTGTTATGGGATCACACGGTGCGAGCGGCTTTAAAGAAATGTTTATTGGCAGTAATACTGAGAAGGTTGTTAGAACGTCTACAATTCCTGTTCTAGTGATTAAAAATAATCACGAGGTTTTCGACATAAAAGATTTTGTATTCGCAACCGATTTTTCAGAAGAATGTCGTTGGAGCTTCAACGAAGCCATGAAATTTGCAAAAAACGCCGGTGCAAGAATGCATTTGTTATTTGTAAACACTCCATCCGATTTTAAAACAACCGCTCAAGCGAATTTAATTATGAATGAATTTGTAAAAGGTATGGGGGCAGAAAACTATACATTAAATATTTATAATGACAACTCGGTTGAAAAAGGAATTCTTCAATTTGCAAAAGACATAAAGGCTCAACTTATAGGAATGAGCACACACGGAAGAAAAGGAATTTCTCACTTTTTCAATGGAAGTATTAGTGAGGATCTTGTGAATCACGCCAACATGCCAGTGATCACTTTTAAAATCCAATAACTACACAATTTATAGATTCTCCATTGATGGTTGTATAATACATCGATGTTTCATTCGTTATTTTTATGAGCGTAGCCCCTTTCAAAAAATACATCCTCAAAAAATTCTACCGAATGATTAAAATCTTTTTATTTACCACTGTACTCTATTCAATGAGCTGTGGCACTCCTTCTAAGACTCCAAACAATGTAATAGGGGATGACAAATCCAACACAACCACACCCAAGGATATTAACACGAGCCCCGATCTGGTAATTGTAGAGCCTAAAATCCCTGAGGGAGCCGTAGCAGGTAATTTTAATGGCGATTTCAAAACATTCTACGCCCAAATATCTCATATAGATAGAAGAAATGAGAAAACACATATCTCATTTGAAGGTAAAAAATATCCCGATCTAATAATCAAGAAAACGGTTGGTGGAACATTGTCTACCCTCATCTTGGATGGATTTGACAGAGATCTATTATTAGTGACTTCAAAAATTAAGGACCCCAATTTCAATAAATACTATTTATATATTCTGCGGAATAATAAATGGAAACCTGTAGTAAACGGCTTTGCAATTCATAAAAGCAATCTTTCAGAGGTCGATACTCCCATAAAAATTGATCCCAACAACCCCAATAACATCCTACGCTATTATTCAGTCTTTAATTTAGAAAAAAACAGCCCAACTGGATATAGCTGGTTGCTACAAAATGAAAGCATCCCTATAGATAACCGGTAGCTGTACCTTTAAGATTCTCTCCTGTCGATTAATTCCACAGGTTTTCTACTCATCTTCGGAAAACGTAGTGCATTGAGTTCTATTTTATCACAGAATTCAATTTTCGGAAGTACTCTCAACTTAGCTCTAAAGTGATCTTTAATTTCGTTTAATAATCTTTCTGAAGAATCTTTTGTCGCGATCTTTACCAAAATCTCATCGGTTCCCACCTCATTGTGAAAAATCTCAATAACGAATGCATCAACTTCGCCAAAGTGATTTAAGACATTGTACATTGCCGGTGGATAAAGCGTCGTTCCTTTATATTTAATCATTTGCTTTTTACGCCCAACAACAGGACCCAATCGCATTGTATTTCGCCCACACGCACAGGCTTCAGGGTGTGCCTGAACCATATCGCCCGTTTTAAACCTAAGTAATGGCATTGCCTCAACTCCCAAAGTTGTTATTACCAATTCTCCTATTTCACCTACCGCCGCAGCATTGCCATTGTCATCTAAAATTTCAGCGATAATCAATTCAGGATGATGATGACCGCCTTCCCGCACATGACATTCATTGAAAGCAGTACTCATTTCGGTAGAGGCATAGGTAGAATACAGTTCGATATCCCAGGAAGATTTGATCTTTGCCGCTAGCACATTAAGTGAAAAATCCTGATTACGTATAGATTCTCCAATACAGATGGCTCCCTTAACTCCCGTTTTCTTTAAATCGATATTATGTTGATTTGCAAATTCAATAAGTTTCAGAAGAAAAGAAGGAACACAAATAAGAAAGGTAGGCTTAAACTTTTTTATCGAATCCCATTGCAGTTCCGGAATTCCGGATCCCACCCGAATAATTCCTGCTCCAAGTTTTCGCGCTCCAAGAAAATATGCCAGACCAGCCATGAATCTGCGATCCATTGTGGTCATTAATTGCATTACATCATCACTTCCTACCCCAGCACAAGCAAAAGATATAGCTTCATTATACGCTAATCTATCGAGATCGCTATCGCTTAAAGCAAAGGTGACCGGTTCCCCTAAAGTTCCGGAGGTCGTAACAAAGTCAACTATTTTATTTCGTGGAATGCAGATAAAATCGTCGTTATACTTTTGAAGATCGTCTTTAGTGGTCAAGGGAATTTTAGTGAGACCTTCTAAAGTTTCAATTGTATTGATGTCAATATTTTCTGACTTAAAAACCCTCCGGTAATAGTTTGAGTGTTCTTTCAAATATTCCAGCAGCTTTTTTAGTTCTTTCTCCTGAAAGACTTTTATCTCTGCAGTTGATTTTTTTTCGATCTCAGGAATCATTGCTTCAATTTAAATTTCGTTCTTTTAAGGTACTTATATAAAATTTCCTGGTCGGGAACCGTAGTTATCTCTTTTTTGGAAGCTTCGCTAAATGAATCAAATGCCTCCCAATACATTTTATTTTGATAATAATACCTTCCCGCAAGATAGTGTGCTTTCCAATACTCTGGGTTTTTTTCACGCAAAGCGGTGAGCGTTTCTGCTTCAATTTTCCTTTTATCTTCTATAGCCGCTTCAACGTTCCTTTCAAGCTGTCGGTAGAGTTGATAATCTTTAAATGTTTCTGTTGTTGCAAAAGGATCTTCAGCAATAGTTAACTCTGGTAGGGATAAGGATTTTTCTGAATGCATTCTCATGCGATCCTCAAAAACCTCATCGAGATCGTAAGCTACAAATTCGCCTAACTGATAGGGGTTTGTAGATATCCAAACCTTCAATTCTTCGGGCTGAAAAACAATACCATGGTGCGCTAGTAGTTGATTGAGAGCTTTCTCGTTTCCGAAGCCAATTTGCTTATCATTTAAACCTTTCTTATTTCGTAATATGGCTACCGCTTCAATTGGATTCAATTTATCTTCTTCTGAAATGAGTTCTTCCATTCGGTCGTAGCGATATTGTGAGTGACTTTCGGCTATCTGTTTTACATTCCGTCTATCTTCTGAAAAAATCTCACTCTGAAAATGATTTGCGCAGATTAATTTATCTGCCGAATTCGCTACTTGGTAAACCCCCAGCTTGTGTGGTGAAACTTCAATAACTGCCGCTCTTTTGTCCTTGGCGCTTCCCACAAAAATAGCTTCAGAAACAAAAACCTCTCTCTTTTTCACAATGGCGATAGCTTCATCAATTGTTGAAGCATATTGTAAGATTTCTCTTGTTACAATAGAAATAGGGGTTTTTGCTATCAAAGGAATTTTAGATTTTCCGGCGTTTATTGTTACTGTAATCCCTTGATCATTCATTCCTGAAACAACACCGATCATTCCTCCCCAGGTAACCGACATAAATTTATAGCCTTCCGATGGATTTATAAAAGCAACAATTTTTTCTTCCGCAAAGGCGTCACCGGCATAGAAATCAAAATTACGTCCGATCAATAATTTACCATCTTCGGTTTTCTTATCCCAAACGGCGAACGATGAGCACCCTACCAGTGCTAAATCTTGTAAAGCGTGCCCAATGTCATGGGCACTATGCAAATAAAGCGCCCGTAAGTAAGGTGGGGCTATACTATTAAACTTATCGGATGAATATTGGGACAGTCCATATATTTCAGATTTATATTCCGGCAGTATATGTTTGTACATTTTTCGATTGTACCATTTTAGAAATCCGCGTAAAAATGATTGTTGCGTTTTTGAAGGCACTAACTCGTTGACTTTAGAGAGAAAAACATCTTCTTGTTTTTGCAATAATTCTTCGGTTAGGCTGCCAATTAGCATGCCTCTTTGATAGGGATCGCCTTCCACGTACATTTCCCATAATCCGTGCTCGTTTTTAGTCAGAAAGTTGTTCCCAATGACAAAGGTAGAATCTGAAATTTTAATTCGTTCGGGTATTTTAGCGTTATAGGCACTAATATCAGGTTTATCCTTCAGCGATTTGGAAACTCCGCATGAAGTGAAAGCGGTCAATAACAAAATTAATCGAAAATACTTACTCCACATCGTCATTCTTAACATTCAGCTCTGCGTTTTTGGAAACTTTTTATTGGTTTTCTTTACTATTTTTTTCTCTTTAAAATCTACCCATTTTTGACCGAAAGAACGACGCATTATGTTTTCGAAGGGACGCATTCCGAAGACATTTCCCAGCATTTTAGCCAATTTAACAGGATGTCTGGGAAATGCCCTTAGGGTAATCGAAAAACCCCCATCCAAATATTTAATATAATGCCAATAACCGCTCGGCATATAAAGGGCGTCGCCATGCTTCATATGTGCTTGTATACCTTCGACATTTTGTAATGCCGGATATTTTTCAAAATCCGGATTATCCATATCTATAGATTCTAAGTTATGTACAGCAAAAGGCACTTTGTACAAATATTTTGTTTGCTGAGGGGAAAAGAGAGTCACGCTTTTATTGCCGTGAAAATGAAAATGCACCAAATCGGCAAGATCCATGTCGTAATGCGGTAAAACTCGCGAACCTTCTCCTCCAAAAAACATCACCGGAAGTCGCTTGAAAAATTTGAGTCCGATATCCGGATACGTAAAATCCTTAAGAAGTACCGGCATATGATCTAAGATATTGTAAAAAAATATGCGCAGATCGGTAGGACCCGCTTTAAGGAGATCTATATAATCTCTCAGCTTCATCTCTTTTACGGGCGCAGCAGAATTTTGTTTTCCTTTAGTTGGTTCGCTATCGTATAAAGATACTACCTGCTCTCCGGCGAGTTGCTGAATATAATCCAGATTCCACTTTTGGTAAGCGTCCCAATCTTTAGTGAGATTTTCAATTAGAACTGGCCGCTGCGGTTTGTAATAATGCTCGATGAAATCCTTCTTTGAAATGTCTTTCACCCTCATTACAGGGGTGGTATTGATCTGCCCCATAGTATTAACTTTTAATGGCTTCTGCCGAATTAGCCTCTTGAATTTTGTCTACCAAATGCTCTGCTCCCAAAATAACCGAACAAGTAACCACACCACTGATGGTAACACCTAAAATACCGTGCATATTCAGGCTTTGACCCGTAAAATATAAATTCTTAATCTTAGTTCTGGCCGAAACAAAGGACTTTAAGGAGTTATTTGCATCTTTCACATAGCCATACATTGATCCTCTATTGCTCCCAATATAATCTCTGTACGATAACGGAGTAGACGAATACACCGCCTCAATGCATTCCCTTATATTCGGGAACTTTTTCTCCAATTCAACAATTATTTTTTCTTCTTTTTCGGCTTTGAATTCTTCATAGGTTTGTCCGCGATCATTTTTATTAGCTGCCGTATTAAAGGTTCCTTCCCAAGGTGCCATTTCGTTAAAATTCATATAGGTCATAACAGTTAAGTTATCTGCGAAACCATCAGAATTCTTTTTAATTCCCATCGAGATCATATAAGACTTCGGCCAGTTCTTCTGAGTATAGTTATGGGCATCCCAAACACTTTCCGGGGATTTATGATGGTAATAATTTTTATTTATATACGGGAAGGATTTTGGTTTTAAAACCAAGTAAAGTGTAAATGCCGCGATGGTGCTTTCAATGTTCACTATTCGGGAGACATAAGATTTTCGGAAATTCTTCTCACCTACCATTTTGATGGTAAGCTTCGGTTCAATATTTGAGATAAAAAGATCTCCTTTTACAGTTAACCCCTCTGTAGTATTTACTGATGAGACTAACCCATCTTCCATATTAAAATTGACAACTTCTTGTCTTTTGTATGCTTCCCCTCCCGCTTCCTTCAATCTTTTTAATAATGCTTTGGTGATTTGACTCCCACCATTCACGCATCTGTAGGCGCTTTCGATATAACTATTAACCGAAAGTGCGTGTACATAAAAGGGTGTTTTATCTGCTTCCCCGGCGTAGAGAAGATTACTTCCTCCAAGCACTGCCCGTAATTTCTCATTTGTTGTAAGTGAATCAATATACTCCTTTGCAAAAAGATCAAAAACCTCGGTGTCATCATAATAGGGCTTCCCCAATTGAACATTATACAAAGGGAATTTATCGCAGGTCTCTTTAAGCTTCTGACAATACTTTTCAATTGCTTCCTCTTCCCCGGGAAACTGCTCCACCAAGTTACTAATGAATCTGGCATAACCTTGACCATGTCGATACTCGGTTTTATCGTCATCAAAAGTTATAATATCGAATCCATTTTCGTCCAGCTTTTTAAGCTCAATGTCATCTATAATTCCGAGGTATTTAAAATATTGATATAGATTTTGTCCTTCGGAAAGTCCTCCGATGTAATGAACTCCGGTATCGAAAATCGTTCGGTTGCGAACAAATGTTTGAAGATTTCCGCCATACTGATTGTTCTTCTCCAGTACACAAACACTTTTGCCTTCTTTCGCCAGAATAATGGCAGAAACCAAGCCACCAAGACCACTTCCTATAATTACGACATCATATTTTTCTTTTAATTTCAAGTATTACCCTTTTTTTTAAAGATAATAAGATTCTCGTTTTCACACACAGTTTCGTGTTCGAAATAATCGTAATCTTTCATAATACCACTATCAGAAGCATTTATTATGATCCATTCGGAGGAATGAGCTAAAGCTTCTTCTTTGGTGGTGACAATACTCAACCTATTGTAGTGATTGGTGATAAAACTATTCGCAACGATTTCACGCGTCTCTTCAGTTTCGATAAAGGTAAAAATTCGCCGATCGGCACTATCTAGAAGAAGTAAAAATTCTAATTCTCCGTTTCCTATTCCAACAGTCGAGATTGAACCCGTTTTGGTAACCGTTTCCATAATTTTCTTATAACATTCGCAATGAAGCTTTAAATTTTTTCTCACCATACGATACAGATCGTCACCCTTATATTTAAAATCTGCTTTAACCAGTGAATGGAAATAGGCCGGACCTTCTATTTCTGCTCTTAGCGAGGTAAATTCCTGTCTGAAATACGCACTTATTTTCTTGGTTCTATCCTTGTATGTGGTTCCGAAAGTATCATCGCCGGCAGTAATTCTTGGCAGAATTTTTACCGTGATACTCCCATCTCTAATTACAAAACTCCCTTTGGGCAACACTTCTGAGTTTCCATGAATCAACACCGGAATTATATCTATATCGAGTTGTTCGGCAAGAAAAAATGCACCTTTATGAAAACGCCTGATTTTATTTGTAGTAGATCGCGTTCCTTCAGGAAAAGCCATTAATGAATAGCCTTGCGCAACTTTCACTCTTAAATGTTCCACCCCTTTTTCAATACCACCAGACACCGGATAGAAGCCCGCCAACTGCACTGCCTTACCAAAAATAGGCGAGTTATAAACCCAATCATTTACCAAAAATATAATTTTGGGATGTAACATACCCACAGCAAGAATGTCTAAAAACGAAGTATGATTTGCAATGAGTATTCCCGGCTTCTTAAAGTTCTCATTTTCCAGATTTATTATCTGCTTCTTAACAAATGGATTTGTGTATAATACTGATTTCATAAACTTTGAAATCACATTGTGAAACCCCCGCATCTTCGACTTCTTACTCAAAGGAATAATAGGCATAATCAATGCACTAAATATTGAAAGTCCGAGCCCCCCTAAGCCGTAATATCCAAAAGAGATAACGGAATGCAAAAGCAATCTTAACGAAATTGGGCGCTTGGTTCTACTTCCAATGAATAGGTGAAAAAGGAGTGGTTGTATTGTAAATGCAACCAACATGGCAGAGAGTATACCAATTATGGAAACCACTGAAATAGAATATAAAGCAGGATGCTTTGCAAAGATTAACACGCCCACCCCAAGGATTGTTGTGATCACCGATAACACAATCGATGTTTTATGCGTCACCAAGTTATTCTCTCCGGTTTGGTGCGTTTTGAGCAATCCGGTGGTCATAAATATGCTATAATCTATCCCCAAACCAAATATAAAAGTTGAAATGATAATATTAAATATATTGAAGTGAATACCGAGCAATCCCATTACCCCTATAGTGATAAACCAAGTAAGAAATATAGGGATTGATGTGACTAATGTTAGTGACAGACTTCTGAAAAACAGTAGTAAAATTAGTAAAACTACCCCCAGTGAATATTTGATTAGATTATTGAAGTCTGTCTTCAGGTGTCCCAACAGTGTTTCGTTCATTTGTTGCCGATCGATAACAACAGTTTTTGACTGCTTCCTGAATATATCCCGCACCTTCTGAGCATTGTGAGCATCCACCTTAACCAGAGTTGTGATTGTGGTTAGGTCTTTTTCTGAAGTGATATAATCTTCTATAGAAAACGTTGAAATCTCTCGATAGTTTTCAATGGATAACGGTTTAAAATCCCTTTGTAGTAGTTGATAAAATTCATTAAAAGTTTTAGGTTTAAAACCAAACTCCAAACCGCTTTCAATAAGGTTTTCCTTTGTTCTCTGAAAGGTATCAGGATTCCAAAACTGATTCCATTGTTGAATTTTTGTTTTCTGATTTTCTTCGGAATACACCAAAGCTCCCACTGAACTAAAACTGATTATAGTTCCATCTAACTGGAATTTCTGAAGCCTGTTATATACTGTATCGTTATTCTGAAGCGCAGCTTCAACCGATGTTCCATAAGTGGCGATGTACATGGACTTAGAGGCGATATTAGTAAGTGCATCTAAATTCTTCTTAGCCTCAGTCGCAGCGGGTGGCTCGTAATTAAGTTTTGAAATGTCCTTATCAAAAATAACTTGCTTATACGTGAAAAGACTTAAAACTACAAGAGCCGAAATAACACCAATAATGACTTTACTCTTATGAAATTGAAATGCGGCCACTCGATCCAAAAATGTAATTTTAGTGATTTGCCTGGCACCTCCTTTATACACTAGGGGAATAAAAAATAACGCGAAGATCGAAGAACCTAAAACACTCACAGCTGCGAAAATTCCGAGATCTTGTAAGGCTTGCGAATTCAAGAATAACAAACAAAGAAATGCCAAAGCCGTTGTAAGGCTACTCATTAAAATAGGCTTCGCGATGTCGCGGTACAAATTTTTAATACCGTGATTATTTCTAATATGTGTGAGAATGTGCAATGAATAATCGAGGGTGACCCCTAACAAAACTGAGCCTATTCCAAGAGAGATCGCCGATATTTGCGTGCGAAGTAAATAAAGACAAGCAACAGACAGTAAACCGCCAAAAACTGTTGGTGTAAATAATATGAGGGGAATTGTAAGTTTTCGATAAAAGAATATGAAAATTAGAATTAGTACTGTTAAAGCTATCCCCACAGTTAATTGTATGTCGCGTTTTATCTGTTGGGCATTGGCGACAGCGATTAGCGTCGCTCCAAAATATTCAACTTCCACCTTGGCAACATATGCTTTGTTTAAATGGTTCTGAACCGAATACAGAATTTCTGTAAATTTTTCATTTTCGGAAGTTTCATTCGAATTCAAGGCAGGAGTAAGAAAAAGCAGGATGTTATTTTCGTCTTTACTTAGTAAAAATCCATCCTTTAAGATAAAATCATCACCCACTCCAAGTTGTTGTAATTTTTTTAAACCTATAAGTGAAAGCCCTAGTGGATCTTTTAAAATTGTTTTTTTGGCAATGATACCGCTAGGAGATAGCAACGTTCTATAATTGGTTCGTGTTATCGCATCGATGCTATCCTTTTGGATTCTACCGGAAATAGTCTTGTAATCTTCACCATCGAGAAAAACAGGCACATTATTATACACAAAATCCAATGTTTCCCCTATAGCATCGTCATCAATCTTCCCTTGAATATTTGTAATATACTCACCCGCCTTGGCATCAAGACTATCCACGAATCTGGACGCGTATTCTGTGAGATCTGCAACACTGCCTTCCGATTTACGGCTTATATTAACAACAATTTTATCCGTGAAGTTAACCGACTTGAGTACTTTCTGAGTCTCACTATTACTATCGTTTGAAGGGATGAGCTTTGTAATATCTTCTTCAAATTCTATTTTGGAGGCTACAAAAAGTAGTCCGCCTAGAAGAAGTATTAAACCCAGAATACTTCCAATTCTAAATTTAGAAAGTATTTGATATGTGCGATAAAATAGATTATTCATGCTCTAGCATAACTTTTCTTCGGTCAAAAATGCTGAGGATAAGATAACCTAAAATTCCTAATACAAGCGATGATATTATCGCCAGACTGAAACTTCCAACGATATAGGTTTTTAGATGTTTTGTCAGTTCAAAATTTTCAGTCATTTCTGCCATAGTATACGAGTATTCGATTCCTAAAACAAACTGTCCCATTTTTGAACTGGCGTATAAAACAAAGGGAATAAAAGGTGGCAGACTTACATTAGAAAATGTAAAGGCAATCACTTTATTTAACTTTAAAATGATTGCTAAAAAAAT
>CBDUGY010000091.1:0-11795 GCA_965367015.1 uncultured Ulvibacter sp. | reverse complement strand
TTGAACTAAACCTGCTTTGTTTAAATCTCCACTTTGCTTTTGCTTAGCGTAGTTATTTCCATCAGTAGCAGATCCAAAAGGATTTTGAATGATCATGGCGTCATGACCCCATCCAGATTGCTGTTGTTCTGCATAGTTATCACTACCGAATTGAGCTATTTCAGCTTCCTGTAATTTTCCAGACTGAGTTTGGAAAGCAAGGTTGCTAATAGAACTAGCATTAATTGCTCCTACAGTTGAGTTTACATCATCTACATTATCATCAATGTCAAAAAACAGAGATTGAGTTACTGGAGCACTACTGATATCGAAGAAACGATCTCCTTGGTTGATACCAGCTCTGTTACCCATTCCTGAACCCGTTGCAGCAGTTGTAGTTTGCATTTGCTTCGCTTGGTTGTCATCTCCTAATTGAATAGTATGGGCGATGTTTCTACCACCATTTCCGTTATCCTGACGGATAGACGACTCGTTATTGTTACCATACTGTTCAGTTAAAGCATCATGACCTGAAGATCCGTTCGGACCGGCACTTTGGTATACCATAGACTTGTTGTCTGTTCCAACTTGTATTGTCCAAGCATCAGAATTGTCATAACGTTGATCGGTCTGAGCTTGGTTATTAGTACCATCCTGATCGATTGCAGCATAGTTGCTTTCAGCTTGCTGAGCACCAACGGCTCCTTGCTGAATTCTAGCCTTGTTACCAGAACTACTATCATCATTGGAACCTTGACGCGTAATTGCCTCGTTTCGGTCACCCTGTTGTAGTAAGGTAGTTTGGTTTGCAGAACCTTGTTGTTGCACTTCTGCCATATTAAGTTCTCCACTTCCTGATTGCACAAGACCAACTTGTGTTACTTGCGCTAAATTTCCTCCTGTTCCTGAACCATCAGATTGATTGGTTAAAACAGATTGTGATGTACCCGCTTGACGTACACGCACTTTGTTGTCGTTGCCATTCTGGATTGATTGTCCTGTATTGGCTCCTGCAGCAGCGCCCGGTAAAGCAGCTACTGGCGTTACTGCAGGTTGAGTACCTCCACCCATTGGAGTTCCCGAAACCTGTGCCATTGCTACCGTTCCAAACATAAGTGCCGCAGCACATAAGATTACTTTCTTCATAATTTCAAATTTGGTTAATAATTAAATTGATTAAAATTGATTAAAATTGACTTTATAGTTAATAATATATTTACATATTAAGAGACATGCGGACACTGCCAGCAAATCATAAATTGATGTTGGGGATAAGTCTTATGTGATAAACGTTAAAGACACATTAAATGCGCTTATTGTAAAATCACATCTGGGGATAGCGATAGGGATTATGAATTCAGGTTTGGAGAATTCATTTACTGAGGGATATTAAATTACCACAATGAACCAGTTATAAAAGTTCATAAATAAAGAACATAAGTGGGGCAACTATAACTATTTAATTGAGGAGATGTAAATTGGAATGATATTCCTATCACTCTTAATTACAATTCAAATATGCAATATTTTTTCTGAACGAATGTACGTATGAGTACGTATATCAATTACTTAAAAAACAATTTGTAAGTATTTTCCTATTAATGAAATTAATAAGAATAGACGTACATAAAAGAAAGCTCGTCCAACGACATATAAATCGACTATTCAGTCAAATGTTAAAATTATGTTAAATTTATTTTAAGATAGTTTTAACATTCAAATGTTAAAATTATAGGGGCTGTATTGATGAATAAAACACCTATGTTTTATACATCTGGAATAATAAATTCCTATCGAATTAGCTTAAAATCAACATTTTAAACCAACATAGCTGCTTGTTTATTTAAAGAAAGTGGGCGACAATAAGTCGCCCACCCACAATTTCTACTTAAAATTCTGCATACTAACAATCCGGACATACATCTTCCAATTCGAAATCCGGAATGGAATAATTCATCGTTGGATCTAATTCAGGATCGAATGAACAATCAATTCCGTCAGTAGCAAAATTACCGCTAGGACCTAATTGTAAAACATCGATTTGATTCCCTCCATTAGTTCCGAAGTAACCGCCTGCAGCATTTTGCTGAGCTGTATAACTTTGCCCACCTCGTTGAACCAACAGAATGGTGTTATCTATTCCATACTGAACTGATAGCGCTCTATTATCAATTCCTCTTTGATGTACATTTAACAGATGTTCACTTCCGTTTTGAGCAGACAAAACGTCGTTTCCAGAGCCTCTTTGATCCTGATACCCCTTGTTAGAATTACCGGATTGCACTAAACCTGCCTCATTATCGCTACCGGCTTGATATTGCTTTGCATAATTGTTGTCACCGCTACCGCGATATCCTTGTAAAATCGCAGCTTTGTTTCCTGTAGAACCAGCAACTTGTTCCTGTTCCGCGTAGTTATGACCACTAGCTGTACCTGCACCCATTTGAGTTATACTGGCAGCATTGTCGTTCCCACCCTGCGTTTGAAAAGCAACGGCATTAGAAGAATAAAAAGCAGGAGGTCCCGGAGGTCCAGGAGGTCCAGAGTATGCGAAAATGAACGAACCAAGTTCAGAAGCTGCTTCGCCTCCTAAATTGAAGAGTGAAGACGCTGCTGAAGCAGGTGGTCCTGCAAAATCAAATAATTTTCCCTGTTGAATATCTGCAGCATTGCCGGTAGCACCCGAAAGTGCATCGGTAATTTGCTTTTGCTTTGCCTGATTATTATCACCCCATTGAATTGCAAGCGCAGTATTTCTTGCGCCGGCGCCACTCTGATCTATAGATGATTCGTTGCTATTCCCAACCTGAATATTTCTAGCTTCATGACCGCTGGTAGCATTCGGACCGGCATTTTGAACAATCATCGATTTGTTTGCATTTCCGAATTGCGTAGTCCAGGCATCACTATTGTCGTAAGTTTGCTTTGTTTGAGCAAGGTTATCATCCCCATCCTGGTCGATTGCAGCGCGGTTATGTTCTGCATTTTGTCCTGTTCCTTGGCGAATCTTCGCTTTATTGCGTGCACTTCCAATATTATTCTGTCCTTGTCGGGTAACTGCATTATTGTAATCACCTTCTTGTCTGGTTTGTGCCTGGTTATTAGAACCTGACTGAAGTACATCGGCCGCATTCTCAACACCACTGGCAGTTTGTACTGCTCCGGTTTGACGAATTTTAGCCAGATTCCCGCCTGAGCCAGAACCATTGTTCTGGTTTGTACGAACAGATTGCGAAGTTCCTGCCTGACGCACTCGTACTTTATTGTGGTCACCATTTTGAATCGAATTACCGGTATTAGCACCTACAGCAGAACCCAATATGGGTGGTTCCAATAATGATGTTGGAGACCCGGGTATGTCTTGTGCATAGACAAAGGCTCCAAAAATTAGCGCTACTGCGCAAAGAATTGCTTTTTTCATAATATTAGAAATTTTGGTTAATAATTAAATTGATTAATATTCATAATAAACTTTGATGAGATTTCATTTAGTTCAGCAATGTGCATATTAGAGCTCAACGCACCATTTAAACTTTAATTGAAAATGTATTCAGTGATGACTGTACCAATTGTATCTTGGCCAAAATCGCACTAGAAATGACGATTTTACAAATGAGTTTAAGATTGATTTACTCATTTAAGTCTGTAGGTGAAAACAATTGTGATAGAACGCAATTATTTTTTAAGAAATGTAAATGATATATGAATATCAAATATTTAGAACAGTTAGTTCAAGATGCAACAATTAATTTTAACAAGACTAAGTAGTTACACGTAGTAACATACATCCAGCTAATAATTGTAAGAAATTTTGTAGGAGAGTTTTTACTCCGCACCGTTGTATATCCTTAAAAGAAGGTCAAATACGGTAAATTCACTCAAAAGGATAAATGTTAAATTTATGTTAAGATTGTTTTAACATTCAAATGTTAAAATTATAGGGGCCGTATTGACGATTAAATCACCTCTGTTTTATACATCTGGAATAAGGAATACCTATAGAATAAGCTTAAAATCAACATTTTAAACTAAGGTAATTTTTTATTTATCTAAAAAAGGTGGGCGACAATAAGTCGCCCACCCACAAATTCTACTTAAAAATCTGCATACTAACAATCCGGACATACATCTTCCAATTCGAAATCTGGAATTGAATAATCCATATCGAAATTCATTGGCTGCTCAAAATCACAATCGATTCCATCGGTTGCAAAATTACCGCTAGGACCTAATTGTAAAACATCGATTTGATTCCCTCCATTAGTTGTAATGACCCTTTTTTAAAATGTTAAAATTATTTCGTGAAGAGCAATTCGCGGTATTTAGTTAATGGCCAAATTTCATCGTCAACTAGCAACTCTAATTTATCACAATGGTATCGAATCTCTTCAAAGTAAGGCTTTACATCGTCACAGTAGGCAAAGGCACGTTTTTCAGCATTTTCAATTACATTTGCTTTTTTACGTTCCTCGATCATATTCGTAATACCCTTATTGATCTTAGCAATGTGCTCACTAATTTGTTCAATTAGTTGCATCTGCTCTCCGGATAACTTTTTGAAGTCCTTTCCATAGATATTTTTTAATCCTTCAACGTTCTCTATTAAAATGTTTTGATATCTAATTGCTGTAGGAATTACATGATTTCTGGCAATATCTCCAAGAACACGTCCTTCAATTTGTATGCGTAAGGCGTACTCCTCGATCTCGATTTCATATCGTGCTTCCATTTCTACCCTGCTCATAATCCCCAAGTCTTCAAATAGCGAAATGGCTTGCTTGGAAACTTTGCCTTTCAGAGCTTCCGGGGTAGTTTTATGATTACTTAAACCTCGTTTCTTGGCTTCCTTTTCCCATGCAGCACCATACCCGTCGCCTTCAAAACGAATTCGCTTCGAATCTTTGATATACTCTCTAAGAATATTGAAGATAGCATCATCTTTCTTCATTTTTTTATCCTTAATTAGCTTATCCACTCTTTCTTTAAAGTCTATTAGTTGTTTTGCAACAATCGCGTTAAGAACTGTCATCGGATTAGCACAGTTGGCCGTAGAGCCTACCGCGCGGAATTCGAATTTATTTCCTGTAAAAGCGAATGGCGATGTCCTGTTTCGATCTGTATTATCCAGTAATATTTCCGGGATCTTTCCAACAACATTCAATTTAAGATCTGTTTTCTCCTGAGGCGATAATTTTCCGTTAGTTACTTTTTCAAGTTCATCTAAAACACTGGTTAATTGCGTGCCGATAAATGCTGAAATGATTGCCGGTGGCGCTTCGTTCGCACCTAATCGGTGGTCGTTACTTGCACTTGCGATGCTCGCTCTTAATAATTCTTCGTAATCATTTACCGCTTTAAGTGTATTGATAAAGAACGTTAAAAACTGAAGGTTTTTCATAGGCGTACTTCCCGGTCCGAGTAAGTTTACTCCTGTATTAGTTGCTAACGACCAGTTGTTATGTTTACCACTTCCGTTTACACCTTTAAAGGGTTTTTCATGGAAGAGTACTACGAAATTATGTCGGTCGGCTACTTTGTCCATCACATCCATTAAAAGGGAGTTATGATCTACCGCCAGATTGGTTTCTTCAAAGATTGGAGCCAATTCAAACTGATTTGGTGCTACTTCATTATGTCTTGTTTTTACTGGAATTCCAAGCAGCATACATTCAGTTTCCAGATCACGCATATAATTTAAAACACGCGACGGGATAGAGCCGAAATAATGATCATCTAATTGTTGTCCTTTTGGTGAGGAATGTCCTAAAAGTGTTCTTCCGGTTAATGCAATATCGGGACGTGATGTGGCTAAAGCCTTATCAATCAGGAAATATTCCTGTTCCCATCCTAAGGTTGCATTCACCTTTGTCACGTTCTTATCGAAATACTTCGCTACTGCGGTTGCAGCACCGTCTATGGTTTGCAAGGCACGAAGTAAAGGAGTTTTGTAATCTAAGGCTTCGCCGGTATATGAAACAAAAACAGTTGGAATACACAAGGTTGTACCATAAATAAAAGCAGGAGAAGTAGGATCCCACGCCGTATAACCTCGGGCTTCGAAGGTGTTTCTAATTCCACCATTCGGAAAACTGGATGCATCCGGTTCCTGCTGTACTAATTGTCCGCCACCAAATTTCTCGATAGCTTGTCCATTTTCAATGGTTTCAAAGAAAGCGTCATGCTTTTCGGCAGTGGCACCTGTAAGAGGCTGAAACCAGTGTGTATAATGAGTGGCGCCTTTGGTGATTGCCCATTCTTTCATCCCTGTAGAAATATGATCCGCTACATTTCTATCAATTTTAGAACCTTTCTCAACAGCATCCATTACACTATTAAAGGATGTTTTGGTCAAATACTGACGCATTGCACTCTCGTTAAATACGTTCTTTCCAAAAATAGATGAGCGTCTTTCCGGCTCATTAACTTCAACCGGCTGACGGTTAAATGTTTCTTTGATTGCGTGAAATCTTAATGTTGACATAAGGACTGTGCTTTAAAATAAATTTTAATGATTAAAGCGCAAAAATATATCTTTTTTCATTACCACCCCCTATTTTTTTATACTAACATGCAAAAAGTTTGATAAATTTATCAACACACCCCCTGCAAAATGTTAAATACTCAACTTCAACTTATAAATTGTATGATACAGCACTAGGAATTTTCCGTGATTTATTCAGGAGTTATTTCGATGTTGAAGTCTAACCGCGCGAGAGGAGATATTCTTATAAATGTTTTAAATTGGAGTTTGGGTGTATAAATATGTTAGCCCAAAAATGCCATGCTAATAAAAATAAGATAGGCAGTAACGATCACAATTCCTTTTAATCTTCCTATTTCAAATTTCTTCGGAAGAAAAGCCATCGGAATCAATACAGCGGCAAAACCCAGCATCCACCAAATATCGTTGGTTAATACTTCCTGACTCTTTACTGCAATGGGTTGAATTAGCGCAGTTATGCCTAATACCGAAGCAATATTGAATATATTAGAACCTATTAGGTTTCCGAGGGAAATTGCCTTTTCCTTTTTTAATGCCGCTATTACAGAGGCTGCCAGCTCCGGAACACTCGTTCCAATCGCAATCATTGTAACCGCAATAACCCTTTCACTTATTCCCATAGCAGTTGCGAGATCAACAGCACCTTTCACTAAAAGTTCACTCCCACCCCACAGCGCAACACCCCCTATGAGAAGCCAAAAAAAGATTCTAAAATTTGAAGCTTTCGATAAGCCATCATCTATACTATCGTCTACAGGATTTGTACCTCTTTGCTTCTTGGCTCTTCTAATAAGCAGAAATAAGTAAATACCCAAAATTGCCAGCAAACCAACGCCTTCAATTCTGGTTATTTCTCCGCCGCTGCTCAATATTAAATACAAGGCTATAGAAAGTAACATCATTACCGGCCAATTGAATTTATAAAAATCCCTGTCTATTGCTAAAGGAGTAATAATTGCCGTAATCCCGAGAACCAAGCCAATATTCGCAATATTTGAACCAATTACATTCCCTAAGGAAATATCACTGAAGCCATCCAATGCCGCCTGTACACTTACCAACAACTCAGGTGCAGAAGTTGCAAACGAAACTACGGTGAGTCCGATAACCATTTTAGACAGATGCAACTTGAAAGATAATGCAACCGAGGAGCGAACCAAAAATTCGCCGCCCACCACTAGTAATATCAATCCTAAGAAAATAAATAAGAGACTCATATGGCAATTTTAAAGGCACGAAGATACTAATTTGATTGACAAATTACGCTCTGTTCTACTGTCGGTTTTATTCTGAAAACAATAAAAAACTACATTCATAGTTATATAACTAGAATTATAGTTGTGAAACTATAAAAATAGTTATATGTTTGTTGTAATGAAAAAAATAATTGCTTCTGTCCTTGTAATAACAGTCTGCCTTTCTTGCCTGGCACAAGTGCCTAGTGTTAGAACCGAAGATAAGATTAGAATCGCCGAAGCGATCATTATAAGAGATCAAGTGGGTGAAACAATTTGGAGTGGCGTTAGCCAAATACCTTTAGTATTATTATTGGTTACTAACGATTTTGAATACCTGTTTAATCACCCTTACCCCTCTGAAGATTTTAAATGGCTTGAAGAAGATGCGATTACCGGTAGCAATATTTACTATCGGGAAACTACGCTACCTTTATATTTTCAGGCTACATTTCCCGCAGTTAATGGTGTTAATTGTATCGTGATGGGAATACCCGAAAACACAAATATTAAGAGTAGCAATTGGGTATTAACCGTTTTACACGAAAATTTTCATCAATATCAAGAGAGTATCCCCTACTATTATGAGTTGGTGAATGATTTAAAATTATCTGGCGGAGACACCACCGGAATGTGGATGATCAATTATCCCTTTCCTTATGAGAACAGCGCTGTTAATATGGCGTTTAGAAAATACAGCGATTCCTTATTAACTGCGGTTCAAAACTTTGAAAAAGAGAATTTTAACACGTATCTTTCGGAGTATCAAAAGGCAAGGGTTGAGTTTCGTGAAAGTCTGACCGATGAAGAGTATCGTTATTTTTCTTTTCAGCTATGGAAAGAAGGAATTGCGAGATATACCGAATATAAATATTTGAATGCCCTTTCAGAGTATACCGCATCGAAAAACTTTCAGAAGTTAGCCGACGCAGTACCCTTTTCTGAAATGAAGCATCAATTCGTAAACAATGAACTGCAAAAGATTCAAGACGGGAAGCTTTCAGAAATGAAAAGAGAAATAATATACCCCTTGGGTCTAGCCGAAGGTGTACTTCTGGATAAGATAAACCTTACGTGGCATAAAAATTATTTTTTGAACAAATTTAATATACATACAACAAGATAATTATGGAACAACTCACAAATAAAGAAGAGGAAGTAATGCAGACTCTCTGGGATCTTGAAAAAGCTTTTGTGAAGGAAGTTGTTGCTTCACTCCCAAACGAAAATCATTATAATACGGTTTCTACCATTATTAGAAATTTAGAAGATAAAGGTTTTGTTTCCCACATTGCTTTCGGAAAAACCCACCAGTATTTCCCCCTGGTAAGTAAGGAAGATTACACTAAGCGATTTATGAATATTGCCATGAAACGTTATTTTAACGACAACTATAAGAGCATGGTTTCTTTCTTCGCAAAGGAAGAAAAAATTAGTGCGGTAGAATTACGGGAAATTTTAGAGATCATAGAAAAAAAGTAAGATCATGGAATTACTAAATTATATAATCAGTTCTGGGGGAATCCTTTTAGTTTTCTTTCTCGTCTATCAGTTATTACTGCGTCGTGATACATTTTTTATGGCAAACAGACATTTTTTGTTAGCCGGTATCATTGCTGCTGTGGTCTTTCCATTTATCGAGTTCACTACGATCACTTATATAGACGTCGCTCCGCTGATCACTTCGGAAGGGTTCTCGGAAGTTGTTCCTGTCTCACAAATAAATAACACACCAAGAGAAATAGCTATCAATTGGTGGCAAATTGCGACAGTTATCTATATACTGGGTATAGGGTTTATGACTTTTCGATTTTTGAGACAACTATTTTCCCTCCGACTCATTCTAAAAAAGTATCCTTCGGAAAGATTGGAGAGGTTTATTTATATCAAAGTTCCCACTAACAGCTTACCCTTTTCATTCTTTAATTATATCGTCTATAATCCTGAAATCCATTCGAAAGAAGAGCTGCAAATGATTTTAAAACATGAGCAGATACATGTTAGACAATGGCATTCGATAGACATTATCCTCGCCAATATTCTTCTCATTCTTCAATGGATGAATCCGCTGGCATGGCTGTATAAAAAGGGAATCGAAGAAAATCTCGAATTCATCGCCGATAGTGAAGCCGCACAGGTCGTACCCTCGGTAAAACAATATCAACTGGCCCTGGTAAAGGTTTCTGTAAACCAACCAATTCCATCATTGACCAATAATTTTTATCAATCATTCACCCGTCTTGAGGTTTTTGGGAAAAAAATCATTCTAAAAAAACCTTCCGGACAAGTCAAAAAACGAATCGTTATGTTAAACAAAAGCACATCAAAAAAGAGAAACATTTGGAAAGTAAGTATTGTACTTCCGCTATTGGCGGTTTTCCTTTGGAGTTTTAATGTTAAAGAAGTTATTGAGTATCGCGAAACAGGCGATGCCACTATTACAAATTCTGAAAGCACTTATTCTCAAGGCAGTTTCATTGCCCCTGAAAAGCCTTCAGATATCAAAAATGTAAAAAAGTCTGAAAGTACTTCACCTAAAACAGTAACTGAAACAGCTGCCTCAGTCGCTGAAAGAGTTTCAAATACAAATGCAAATACAAATGCTAAGTCAAATTCTTCAGAAGCTAAGATTATGCTGGATCCTTTTGCAAATTCATTGAAAGATATAGTCGTTGAAATCACCAAGAATACTACGAAAAATGAGCTCGAAGAAATTAAAAAGGAGTTAGAAGCAGATGGATTTAAATTCAATTATTCTGATCTGGAGTACAACAACAAAAATGAGTTAACCGGAATTACTATAAGTTACCGGAGTAAAGAAGGAAATTCGGGTAGTTATTCAGTGAGTAGTGAAGAACCAATTAATTCAATCATAATTAAATCGGGGGCAAACGGACTCTCGGTAAGGTCATCCGGAGGTAGTGGTAACAGAGCGTACATAAACCAAGGTAATGGTGCAGATTATGAAGGTTTTGATGAGCAGCGGGAGGCTATGAAAAAACGACGGGAAGAGATGAATGAGAAGCGCAAGGAGATTCGAGAAGAGATGCATGAAAACCGAAAGGAGATTCGTGACGAAATGAAAGAAGAGATGAAGATGCGGCGAGACGAGATGAAGGAAGAAATGATTCATATGAGAAGACATTCAGATAGCAATCGCGTATTTAGAGGTCGGCGTGTTGATAGTCTGCGTAATTTCGGTCATGTAGATCACAACACTGATGATGATTTGATGAGGGAGAGAGAGCGTCGGGACCGTAGTCGGAATATTGCTGTAACCCGTTCTAAAAGCAAGCGTGATCGTAAAGCGGGATTTACACCTAAGGGTTCTAAAACTATCACTAAAAATTCGTCTGATAGTGATCTTGAACGGATTAAGAATGAATTTTCAGAAAAAGGAATTTCATTCACTTATCGCGGGGTTAAACGAAATGACGTCGGAGAGATTGTTCGTATAAAATTGAAACTTTCAGATAACAAGGGTTCAACAACAAATTCTTCCTATTCGGGAGATGATGATGAACCTATTGGCACTTTGATATTGAGTGCCGAAGAAGGAACCGTTATTCGCTCGTCAAATTAGTATAAATTCCACGACTAAAAAGTCTCACATTTTGAGACTTTTTAGTCTATTTTTATAGAATGAAAAAAAAGTTATTCAAAACTTTAGCAAAACTGAATAAAAGCATACTTCCAAGCTTTACTAAAAAAGGTGTGGATCTTGCGCAAGCATCTAAATTTCAGATGGCTATTTTCGCATATAAATTATGGGTTACTAAGAATGCGTTAGATTAATAGCTTAGGAGGGATCTTACATCGTATCGTGCAAGTTTTTCGGAGCCCTTAAGAAATTCGAGTTCAATCAGAAAATTACATTGAACGATTTCTCCACCCAACTTTTCAATAAGTTTGCAAGCTGCTCTTGCAGTTCCTCCGGTTGCGAGCACATCGTCGTGCAACACTACCTTATCGCCTTTTTTAATCGCATCTTCATGTATCTCCAGAGTATCCATTCCGTATTCAAGAGAATACGGTTCTTTTAGGGTGTTGAATGGAAGCTTACCCGATTTCCGAATAGG
>CBDUGY010000090.1:0-11859 GCA_965367015.1 uncultured Ulvibacter sp. | reverse complement strand
GTTATTTCCGGTGAAAAAGCAGAAACAAGAGATTGGGAACTTTTTAAGTATCTTTTTAAAGAAGATGCCAAATTAATTCCGACGAGGAAAAGCAAGGAAGGAGATATTGGGGTTGTTTACTGGTCGCCACAAAAATATATTGAGACAGCCGGGAAATGGCTTTTAGAGAACGGTTTTTTCGAAAAAGAAATTCACCGAGAAACGCAGACTTTCGGAAACATTACACAAATATTCAGCACCTACGAATCATATAGATCTGCTACAGATACCGAACCCTTCGCGAGAGGAATCAATAGCATTCAACTGTTAAACGACGGAAACCGATGGTGGGTCATAAATATCTTTTGGATGGCTGAAGATGAAGATTATCCTATTCCGGATAAGTTCCTTCCTAAGCAATAGAATTATTCGTTCTACAATTTCTAACATCAATATCAGTACCTTAGTTTACATTCTAAAAATCATATTATGAACTGGGAATATTTTACAAAGGACCTGGACCTTCCAACTATATGGTCTGTTTTAATTGGCACAATTATTATCTATGTTTTAATTATCCTGTATACGCGAATTTTCGGATTGAAAAGTTTTAGTAAGATGACAGGATTTGATTTTGTTAATACGGTTGCTATCGGAAATTTATTGGCCATGAGTATAGGTACCGGCAGTCCCAAACTGTTTTTAGGCGCTATAATTATAGGTTTACTGTATTTTATGAATTATCTGATCGCCTTACTCCAGTTTAAAAGCGATGTTGCTCAAAATGCTTTGGATAATTCTCCTGTTCTGTTAATGTTAGATGGCAAAATTATAAACGAAAATATAGAGAAATGTAAGGTTACATTAGACGAATTACGTAGTAAACTTCGAGAGGCAAATGTTATGAAATTAAGTCAAGTAAAAGCCGTAATTCTTGAAACTACCGGCAACATTAATGTATTACACAGCGATGAAGATAAAGAAATTGAGGATTTTTTACTTGAGGATGTGTTGAAGTGAAGACTTATTTTACACTTGTAATTTTGACGTCCTTCCCATTAAAAGTAAAGATGTCCGCTTTTTTCTTTCCTGAAAGCAGTTGGCCAATTGGCGAATTTAACGCCACACACACATAATGCGTTTTACTAACAACAATATCTCCCACAGAAATGCTCAGAAAATAAGTGACCTTTTCGGTATAAACCAAACTTCCAAGGCGTGCGTAATCTGAACTGGCGTTAATATCTATTTTTTTAAGTAACTGAAGCACATTCTCTACCTCCTGAAGCTGTTTCCCGGCATTTTCCCTGTCTATTTGTAACATCGCCCGCCCGGTTTCATGCTTATCTCCGGCACTACTTTTAGACTCCTCTAACAACGATTCTTCAATATCAGCAATATTTTGTTTGATCTTAATGTGGCGTTTACTTACCAGATTTTTACATTCCAGGAATAAAGCAGTTTTCAGTTCTTTAACGGTCATTGGGTGTGTTTTCTAACAGCACAAAAGTACCAAAATTTCGCATCTGATTGATAATCCAGGTCTTTCTCTTTTCGATATAAGAAGTACGGGGAGAAGCTCTGTAATTTCTAGGGTTTGGTAAAATCGCGGCAATGGATGCAGCTTCGTACTGACTCAAATTTTTAGCCGATTTATTAAACCAGAAATTAGCGGCAGCTTCGGCACCATAAATTCCGTCGCCCATTTCAATGCTATTGAGATAGACTTCCAGGATTCGTTGCTTGCTCCATAAATTTTCAATCAGAAAAGTAAAATATGTTTCAAGACCTTTCCGAAACCAACTGCGTTCAGGCCAAAGAAATACATTTTTTGCCGTTTGTTGAGAAATTGTGCTTCCTCCCTTTAATTTTTTTCCAAGTCTATTGTTTTTGTACGCCTTTTCAATAGCATCATAATCGAAGCCATTATGTTTCAAAAAATTCTGGTCTTCGGCGCAAATCACTGCCAATTGCAACGATTCAGAAATTTCATCAATAGATTTCCATTGGTGTTTTGTCTCGAATGTTTCATAGCTGTTAAAACATCGAATCGCCATTAGAGGAGTATAGGGTACTGGAATAAATTTATACGCTAAAACCCATAAAACACTTATCACTACAAACCATAAAAAAGATTTGATGATAAATTTGAAAAGCTTTTTTAACATTTATATTTAATGTTGTTTACTCCCTTTTTTTGAGAGTGCGGGGAAGATTTAATGAGCATATTCACTAAGTTGCAACCCGATAGAGCTTCCTATGGCAACTCCCATTCCACCAAGTCGCACGCCACATGAAACATTGTCCGAAAGTTGTTTGATTATAGGCTTTTTTTGATGACCCACACCCATAATACCACTCCATCGTGTATCTATTTCAAACGGTGTATTAGGTAAAATTGTTGTGGAAAGCAATTCTTCTAACTTGTTTTGAACCAATTCTGTAAGTCCGAATTGAGCGGTTTCTTCAGCAGTAAAATCAAGATTTCTTCCCCCTCCCAGAAGAATTCTATTCTCGATATTTCGGAAGTAGTAATAACCTTTATCCAAGTGGAAAGTACCCCTGATCTTTAGATTGTCTAAAGGCTTAGTAACTAAAACCTGTGCCCTGGCCGGCTTTACATCTACATCAAGTAATTGTTTTGCAAAGCCGTTGGTAGCAATGAAAAGTTTTTTTGCCGATATTTCCTGAATTCCGTTTAATTGCAATATTACCTTGTTATGTTCATCAGAAAAAGAGGTGATTTCAGTACTATTTAGAATAAGGATGTTTTCAACGGAAGCCTTTTTAATTAGACCGTGCATCATATCACCTGTGTTGATTTGTCCCTCGAACTTGCTAAAAATAAGTTTAGAGACGATATTTTTAAAGCCAAAAGCAACCTCTTTTACTGAAAAAATTTCTTCCTTAAAGACATCTTGCAACAACTGATTTACATATTTAATTTTATAAAAACATTCATCGAATAATAACTGATCTTGAGTTGTAAATAGTTCGTACCCTCCGTGTTCTTCATAATTGAGCTGCGCGTCACCAAGCTGAGACCGAAGTAATTGCAGTCCGTTTACTCTACTCTTCACAAGGTTTACAACCTCTTCCTCAGTATGAGTTTTAAGGTCTTCTAAAATTTCAGATATACTTCCGAAGCACGCGAAACCTGCATTCTTTGTGCTGGCTCCACTGGGCAAGATTCCTTTTTCAAAAACGACGATCTTGCTTGTAGGAAATTTTTTCCGAAGAGAAAGAGCACAACTTAATCCTACGATGCCGCTTCCAGCGATCGCGAAATCGATATCAGAAAACCAGGTCTTATTTTCCCAATAGGAAAGATTCATTTTTCAAAATTATATTAAAAAGCACCAAACTCCTTAGTTTAATGTTGGGGTTTGGTGCTCTTAAATTGCATCTTTATTTAAGCTATTCTTCTTCTGGCGGATTCATATGCCAATCGTTCATAAAGGCGGTTGTATAATTTCCCGCAACATAATCCGGATGTTCCATTAATTGCCTGTGAAAAGGAATGGTAGTTTTAACTCCCTCGATCACGAATTCATCAAGAGCACGTTTCATTTTGCTGATAGCTTCTTCTCGTGTTTGTGCGGTTGTAATGAGTTTAGCGATCATTGAATCGTAATTTGGCGGAATGGTATAACCCGCATAAACGTGTGTATCAAGTCTTACACCGTGTCCTCCCGGAGCATGTAAAACTGTAATTTTACCGGGTGATGGTCTAAAGTCATTGTATGGGTCTTCTGCATTGATTCGACATTCAATCGAGTGCAAGTTCGGTGTATAATTTTTACCCGATATTGGCACTCCGGCGGCCACTAAAATTTGTTCTCGGATAAGATCGAAGTCAATTACTTGCTCAGTGATTGGGTGTTCTACTTGAATACGCGTATTCATTTCCATAAAGAAGAAGTTTCGGTGCTTATCTACCAAAAACTCCACAGTTCCAGCCCCTTCGTATTTAATATATTCTGCAGCTTTTACGGCCGCTTTTCCCATGTCGTCACGCAATTTTTTTGTCATAAACGGACTCGGAGTCTCTTCGGTCAGTTTTTGATGCCTTCTTTGAATTGAGCAATCTCTTTCACTTAAATGACAGGCTCTTCCGGTGCTATCACCTACTATCTGAATTTCGATATGGCGTGGTTCTTCGATTAACTTCTCCATATACATATCGTCATTTCCAAAAGCGGCTTTACTTTCTTGTCTGGCAGATTCCCAAGCATCTTGAAGTTCTTCTTCTTTCCAAACAGCGCGCATTCCTTTTCCTCCCCCACCGGCACTAGCTTTAAGCATCACAGGGTACCCTGTTTCTTTAGCCACCTTCTGACAGGTTTTAAAGTCGGGTATAACTCCTTCACTCCCGGGAACACATGGCACTCCGGCAGCCTTCATAGTGGCCTTAGCCATGGCTTTATCCCCCATTTTATTAATCATTTCGGGAGACGCTCCGATAAATTTAATATTATGTTCTTCGCAAATTTTTGAAAACTTAGCGTTTTCTGACAAAAACCCATATCCCGGGTGAATAGCATCGGCATTAGTAATTTCGGCAGCAGCAATAATATTTGATATTTTCAGATAACTCTCACTACTTGGAGGCGGACCAATACAAACAGCTTCATCAGCAAAGCGAACGTGAAGACTTTCTTCGTCAGCTTTCGAATATACAGCCACTGTCTTTATGCCCATTTCTTTACAGGTACGGATTACACGAAGTGCAATTTCTCCCCTATTGGCAATCAATATCTTTTTAAACATATTTTTCTGAAATTTCGAATCTCATATCACCCTTCCGTTAATTGGAATTTGGGGATCGAGATCTTTGATTTGACTTTTAAGAAGGATCAACTAAAAATAAAGGTTGATCGAATTCTACAGGAGAAGAATCGTCTACCAGTACTTTTACTATTTTTCCAGAAACTTCACTTTCTATTTCGTTAAAAAGCTTCATTGCTTCAATAACACACAGTACATCTCCTGTATTTACGTTATCCCCTACTTCTACGAAGACAGGCTTATCGGGCGAAGGCTTTCTATAGAAAGTTCCAATAATCGGTGATTTTATGGTAATATATTTATCGTCTTTAGACGCAACTTCTTCGGAAGCCGCTGGCGCTTGATTATCATTTACAGGTTGTTGTGCCATTACCTGTTGTTGTGGCGCAGACATTGTAGGAATCTGCTGTATATAGGTTGTTTCACCTCTATTGTCATCACTTCCGGTTCGAATAGTAATTTTGACATCTTCAGTTTCCAGTTTTACTTCACTGGCTCCAGATTTTGCCACAAACTTGATTAGATTTTGAATGTCTTTTAAATCCATACGTTTTTGTTTAGGTATTCTGTTGTTGTTATTTTTTTATGAATTGTAGGCCCATTTTACATAAACGGCTCCCCATGTAAAGCCACCTCCAAAGGCAGCGAATATTAAATTGTCTCCTTTATTCAGTTTTTTCTCGTAATCCCAAAGACAAAGAGGTAATGTAGCAGAAGTTGTATTCCCGTATCTATGAATATTCATCATGACCTTTTCATCGGGAAGATTCATACGTCTCGCGGCAGCGTCGATAATTCTTTTATTTGCCTGATGAGGCACCAACCAATTGACATCCTCACCTGTCATCCCATTATTATTCATAACGCGTTCGCAAACATCGGCCATATTAGAAACTGCAAACTTAAAAACTGTCTTTCCGTCTTGATAAACATAGTGTTGTTTATTGGCAACTGTCTCGGCCGAAGCTGGAAGTATCGACCCACCGGCATCAATTTTAAGGTGTGGTCTTCCAATTCCATCAGTTCTCAGGTATTCATCCTGCAATCCCAGTCCTTCCGTATTTGGTTCAAAAAGCACCGCACCTCCACCGTCACCAAAAATGATACATGTAGTCCTGTCTTCATAATCAATAATGGACGACATTTTATCTGCCCCGATTAAAAGCACTTTTTTGTATTTACCGGACTCGATATATTTGGCTGCAGTAGACATTCCGAAGAGAAAGCTGGAACAAGCAGCAACCAAGTCAAATGAAAAAGCGTTTACGGCACCAATTTGTGTGGCTACGTAAACGCCTGTTGCAGCGACCGGCATATCTGGTGTGGCTGTCGCCATAATCACCAAGTCTATATCCTTTGGGTCTGTATTACTTTTTTTTAATAAGTCTTCAGCAGCTTTGATAGCCAAAAAGGAAGTGCCCTTGTCTGTGTCTTTTAAAATTCTCCGCTCCTTGATTCCAGTTCGAGAAGTAATCCACTCATCATTGGTGTCCATCATGGTTTCCAGAATCTGATTGGTCAAAACGTAGTCTGGAACATAGCCCCCTACAGCGGTAATTGCTGCCGTGATATTATTCATAAAATTGAATTAATTTACAGAAAAAGGTCAAAAAACCTTTAAAAGCAAGGAAAATTACTAAATTTTAATCAAAAATAGGTGAAAATAAGTTGTTTTTGACTTATAAAAAGTAAAAAAACAAAAAACCCTCACAGCCAGTGTGAGAGTTTATTTTTTGAAGTGAATTATGTTTATGCTTCTACCTCTTCAGTTGCATCAATTACGATTTGACCCCGATAGTATAATTTACCTTCGTGCCAATGTGCTCGATGATATAAGTGTGACTCACCTGTTGTAGGATCTGTCGCAATTTGAGGAGCAGTAGCTTTGTAATGCGTTCTTCTCTTGTCTCTTCTCGTTTTCGAGATTTTTCTTTTAGGATGTGCCATTACTATTTATTATTTATCCGTTAATAGTTTCTTTAATGTGTCCCATCTAGGGTCTGTTATATCGCCTTTAGAATTGCCGTCTTCGTCTTCAATTCCCTTAGGTCTTAGTTCTTCAAGTTTGTCGAGTATTTCACTTTTCAATGTTCCGTCTTCCACTCCGGGATGAATTCTACGACTAGGTAACCCTAAAATAATAGATTCATAAATATACTGTTGGATATTGACTTCGTAACTACCATGAGGCAGGATCAAAAGATCTTCATTCTCATCGTTGTATTCATCACCAAATTTCACAACAAAATGATAAACGCCTGAAATATCCTGATTATAAGGCTCATTTGTAATATCGCATTGAACATTTACAGAACCTTCAAAGGAAAGTGTAAATTCAAGCAATGTTGTTTTCTTATCCAAAAGTACCCCAAGCTTAATGTCTACATCATTAAATTCGTCATACTCAAAATGCTCAAAGAACGATTTGTTAATTTCAAAATTAAAATGGTGCTCTCCTAATTTTAATCCCACGAAGGGAATCGTAAATTCTTTCAGTTCCTTCATTTTCACACCTAGTTTAACATCACCACCTTCCAAATAAGGCGGGTGCAAAGATAAAAAATTATTTGAATAGCAAATTAATTTATCACTACTTTTTTACAAAGCCCGGTTTTCTATTTATTTGCAACGGATTTTTTGAAACTTCCAGATAGTCATTCCGTGTTTGATAAATCTTAATTGCGCTAAAAACAGCTTCCTTAAAAGATTCAAAATTTGCTTTATTCTTTCCTGCCACATCATAGGCAGTACCGTGATCTGGCGAGGTTCTGACTCTATTTAATCCGGCAGTAAAATTGACTCCGGAGCCAAATGCAAGTGTTTTAAATGGAATCAATCCCTGATCATGATACGACGCAATAATTACATCAAAATTTTTATAATTTCCCGACCCAAAAAAGCTATCGGCCGCATATGGTCCGAAAACCGTCTTTCCATTATTTCTCAGATTATCCAAAGCAGGACGTAAAACCTTATCATCTTCGTCACCAATAACCCCGTTGTCTCCGGTATGCGGATTTATACCTAGAACTGCTATTTTAGGTTTTTCAATACCAAAATCTTGAATTAAAGTACGGTGTATTGTATTAATTTTCTTTTCGATTACTTCTCTGGTGATATTCTTAGCGACATCTTTAACTGCAACGTGATCTGTAAGCAACCCAACTCTGAGTGTGTCTGAAATCAACAACATTAAACTATTTCCCTCTAGTTCTTGAGCGAGATAATCGGTATGTCCGGGAAAAGTAAAGGTTTCAGACTGGATATTCGACTTATTAATCGGTGCTGTCACTAAAACATCAATTTTTTCTTCTTTCAATGCTGAAACAGCCGCGGTTAATGATTTGATTGCGTATTCACCAATTAAAGTGTCTTCCTTTCCGAAGTTAATTTCAACTTGTTCTTTCCAAACATTAAAAACATTCACTTTTTTAGGAATAATACTATCTAGAGAATCGATTCCGTGAAGACTAATATCGATGCCATATTCTTTCTTAAAAAAAGACATAACCTTTACTGACGCAAAAATAACAGGTGTACAGAACTCTAACATTCTTGAATCTTCGAAAGTCTTTAAAACGATCTCGCTGCCAATTCCGTTTAAGTCGCCAATAGATATTCCTACTATTATTTTTTGTTGTTTGCTCATTTGGTCGAATAGTCCTTATTTAGGATGAATTGTAATTGTTACTTTTGCAGTACAAATGTAATTAAATGGATTCATGTTTACAGGAATAATCGAAGAGATTGGGGAAATTAAGAGTCTCACAAGGGAAGGAAGTAATTTACACATTGAAATCGCAAGCGGATTAACCCCCGAGCTTAAAATAGACCAAAGTATAGCTCACAATGGAGTCTGCTTAACAATTGTTTCCTTAGGTGAAAAAAGCTATATCGTTACTGCTATTGAAGAGACATTGAAAAAAACTAATTTGAACAATTTGAAATTAGGCGAGTCGGTGAATTTGGAACGAGCAATGAAATTAGGAGATCGGCTTGATGGACACATAGTTCAAGGTCACGTAGACCAGACAGCAAAATGTGTTGAAATTACATCTCAAAACGGAAGTTGGGTATTCACTTTTAATTATATGCCAACTTCAGGAAATATTACCATTGAAAAAGGCTCTATTACTATTAATGGTGTTAGCTTGACGGTAGTGAACTCCAAAGCCGGTAGTTTTAGCGTAGCGATAATTCCGTATACCTACGAAAACACAAACTTCAATAAAATTAAAGTTGGCAGCTGTGTAAATTTAGAATTTGATGTGATTGGAAAATATGTTAGTCGAATTACACAGGGATATTCTTAGCTCTTAGTCTAATAAATGCAATATATCCACCATAAGCTAAACCAACAAAAAGAAGAATAAGAATATTTGTATCAAGTGGGAGACCCAATTCACAGGGTGCCGGACCTGGACACGGACCTAAAGAACTTGATGGTGCAGGCGGACCTGAACTACCACCAGCGGTCTGTCCGAGCATAATTGTACATGCAAAAAAGCAAAGTACCGAGGCTAATGTTTTAACGATTTGGGGTCGCATAATTGGGGGCTAAAATAATGATTTTTTTTAAAATTCAAAGAAAAATTTAAATTATCAACAATGTTATTAACTTAATTTCCTATTAGAAATGTTCGGCAAAGTACTAAAAATATCGTTCAAAAGCGGATTTTTTTAATTTTTTTATATTTCACTACATAAATATCATTTTCATTATCAACGCATAAGCCGCAACTTCTCGTAAAAGTAGTAACGTCTTTTATCCTAAAAAATTATAGCCGCTCTAATATTCAACATGTCAAAAATGCTCTCTCAAAAAAAAAGTGGTCCCCCATGAGATCACTTTGGCAATAGCTCGGCACAGGCTTCTTGCCTTATTCAGTAATAACTCAAACTATCGTAAAGACTATAACAACCTGTTATTTTAAACTTGTGGTCCCACATGGGCTCACCTCGAAAATTTCTCGGCACAGGCTTCTCGCCTTATTCAGTAATAACTCAAATTAACGTAAAGACTATAACAATCTGTTATTTTGAACTTGTGGTCCCACATGGGCTCACCTCGAAAATTTCTCGGCACAGGCTTCTCGCCTTATTCAGTAATAACTCAAATTAACGTAAAGACTATAACAATCTGTTATTTTGAACTTGTGGTCCCACATGGGCTCGAACCATGGACCCCCTGATTATGAGTCAGGTGCTCTAACCAGCTGAGCTATGGGACCTAAAATAGGTTGCAAATTTAATACTCTTTACAAATACTACAAACTATTTCTCTTTATTATTTATTTCCTGACACAATTCAATTAAAACTCCATGAGCCGATTTTGGATGTAAAAAAGCCACTAACTTATTATCTGCTCCCTTTTTTGGTTCTTCATTGAGAACCACAAAACCTTCACTTTTAAGTCGTTTAATCTCAGAAGCTATGTCTTCTACTGAAAAAGCAATATGATGAATTCCTTCGCCCTTTTTATCTATAAATTTCGCTATAGGACTGTCAGCCCGAGTGGCTTCAAGTAACTCTATTTTACTATCGCCGCAGACGAAAAATGAGGTTTTAACTCCCTCTGAAATCACCTCTTCGGTTTTATAGTGTTTGTAGCCAAGCAGCTTTTTGTATACTTCATTGGCAACTTTAATATCTTTAACTGCAATGCCAATATGCTCAATATTTTGCATAATTAATTCATTATTTAGATTCAAAAATAAGTAATCTCGGTTCTTAAATAACTATTCTGAAATGCATAAGTTTCTCAAAAAAGAAAACTACCCGACAAACATCCTATTAGAAAAGCTTTAATTGTACTACTTTTGCAGTATGGAAGAAAGCAACAGACAGAAAAAAATTGCGGGTGTTTTGCAAAATGATCTTGCAAACGTATTACAGAACATGTTACGAGAATCAGGTCAGTTAGGTATTTTGATTTCGGTTAGTAAAGTAAATGTAACCGTAGATCTTTCAATTGCCAAGGTTTATGTAAGTGTTTTTCCTTCCGCACAAGCAGTTGATGTTGTAAAAGAACTCAATATTCTTAAGCCAAGAATTAAACATCAAATTGCTCAACTTACAAGGCATCAGCTCAGGAAAATGCCTGATCTTAGTTTTTTTAATGACGATTCACTCGAATACATCGATAAAATTGATCAAGCTGTAAAAGGAGAAGAAAACCCCTTAAATAATCCAGAATTACTGCCTAAACGAAAAAAATCGTAAAGTGAATTTTTCACTCTATATCGCTAAACGTTACTTGTTTTCAAAAAGCAGTAATAATGCAATAAATATTATCACCATTATTGCAGCAATAGGTGTAGTGGTAGGGGCAATGTCTCTCTTTATAGTACTTTCGGGCTTTGCGGGGCTTAAAGATTTTAGTCTTCAGTATACCAATATATTCGATAGCGATCTAAAAATTATTCCTGCCAATGGAAAAACGATCACTCTCACTGATGCTTCAGCAGATAAACTACTAAATATATCCGAAATTGAAGCATTCTCAAAAATTATAGAGGAGCGCGTTTTTCTTCAATATAAAGGGAAAAGCAATATAGCCTATATTAAAGGTGTTGATTCAGCCTACAGTCGGGTAAATCCGGTAGATAGCATTCTTTTCTACGATTCCTGGTTTGTTCCCGATCAGAATGAGGTCGTTGTTGGCATTACCACTGCCAATAAATTATCAATGTCTACGCGGGATTATGGCAACCCGTTAGAGATTTTTGTTCCTAAGCCGGGAACTGGACAACTTAACGCCTTAGATTTGTCCCAGGCATTCACAAAAAAAAATGTAGTGGTTTCCGGAATTTATGAAATAAACGAAGATCTGAACAGTAAATATGTTTTTTCAGATTTAGAGTTTGCTCGTTCATTGCTCAATTTAGACAGCACTAAAGTCTATTCTATTGAAATGAGATTGAAGCCGGAGGTGTCTGAAGAAATTGTCCGTGAAAAACTACAAGCGATTTTTTCAGAAGACATAATTATCAAAAACAGAATTCAGCAGAATGATGCGCTTTACAAAATGTTGAACACTGAAAATATTGCAGTGTATCTTATCTTTACACTTGTCCTCATCATTGCATTAT
>CBDUGY010000089.1:0-11892 GCA_965367015.1 uncultured Ulvibacter sp. | reverse complement strand
GTAATTTTCATTCCTTGCTGAACAGAAAATAATGGATCGTAACCCATCAGTTTCTTGGCCTTGTCGATATTTGCCAACGAATCGCGCACATCTCCTCTTCTTGGCGGACCATATAAGGCTTCTATATTTTTTCCCGAAATTTCTCTTAAACTACTCCATAGGGTGTTTAAGCTAATACGCTCACCAAAAGCAATATTAAAAACTTCGTTTACAGCTTCATCTGCAGCAAAAAGTGCTCTTACATTCGCCTGTACCGCATTCTCAACATAGGTAAAATCCCGCGTCTGCTCTCCGTCACCGTTCATAGTTGGAGCCTCACCATCGACCAAAGCCTGCATAAAAAGAGGAATCACTGCTGCATAGGCGCCATTCGGACTCTGTTTTGGTCCGAAGACATTAAAATAACGCAACCCTATGGTTTGTGTGCCGTATGTTTTATAAAAAACATCGGCATACAGTTCATTCACAAGTTTAGTAACTGCGTAAGGAGACAACGGCTTCCCGATTATGTCTTCTTCCTTCGGAAGGGATTTGCTATCGCCGTACGTAGAGCTGGAAGCGGCATATACTAAACGCTTAACCGAATCGCTGTCTTTTTGAGCAACCAACATATTCAAAAAGCCTGAAACATTCACATCATTAGATGTAATTGGATCATTGATAGACCGTGGTACCGAACCAAGAGCTGCCTGATGCGACACATAATCGATACCTTGCATTGCATTTTTACAAGTAGCAAGATCTCTGATATCACCTTCCATAAATTCGAAAGCCGGATGATCTTGAAAGTCGGCTATATTTTGTAGTGATCCTGTGGCCAAATTATCGAGTACACGAACTTTCTTCGCTCCGTATTTCAACAAGTAACCTACCAGGTTAGATCCAATGAATCCAGCGCCTCCCGTTACTAAAAATGTATAATCTGAAAGGTCTTTGGGATGATATTTAGTTTCAAACATTATAATCTACCGTCTGTTTTTTCTTCAGGGAAGAAAGATTTTACATCAAACACTACCGATTTGTCGCTAGTGAATTTTTCAATATTGAAATTTCGGAACTCTTTATGCGCAACTGTTAATATCACAGCATCGTAATTGTCTTTTAATTGATCCACTTCGGAAAGCAAATCGATACCAAATT
The DNA here is from genome assembly GCA_965367015.1 of uncultured Ulvibacter sp. Lineage (GTDB taxonomy): Bacteria > Bacteroidota > Bacteroidia > Flavobacteriales > Flavobacteriaceae > CAXBES01. The sequence goes on along the minus strand of CBDUGY010000089.1, from coordinate 10,752 downwards.
CGTGTTTTACTTCTTCTGAATTCGCCCAGGGATCGTATACGTCGACATTCAGATTAAATTTTTCCAATTCTGAAATAACATCGATTACCTTGCTGTTACGTATATCGGGGCAATTTTCTTTAAAAGTGATGCCCAACACAAGTACATTTCCGTTCTTGACCTTAGTGTCTTTCTGAATCATGAGTTTTAGTACCTCATGTGCTACATAACTCCCCATACCATCGTTCATTCTTCTTCCGGCAAGGATGATCTCAGGATTATACCCTTCTTCAATCGCCTTTTGTGCCAGATAATACGGATCTACACCTATGCAGTGTCCGCCAACTAATCCGGGTGAGAATTTCAGGAAATTCCATTTCGTTCCGGCAGCTTCCAATACATCCTGGGTATTAATATTCAGCAAACGAAAGATCTTTGAGAGCTCGTTTACAAAGGCAATGTTGATATCTCTTTGAGAGTTCTCAATTACTTTGGCAGCTTCAGCAACCTTTATTGTAGGCGCTAAATGAGTACCGGCCGTAATAATTGAGGCGTAAAGATTATCAATATAAGTGGCAGCCTCGGGAGTAGAACCGGAGGTTACTTTTAAAATTTTGGTTACGGTATGTTCTTTATCCCCCGGATTAATTCTCTCGGGTGAATAGCCTGCATAAAAGTCTCGGTTGAATTTAAGTTTACTTACCTGCTCCAAAATTGGAACACAAATATCTTCAGTAACACCCGGATAGACTGTGGATTCATAAATTACAGTATCGCCCTTTTTAAGTACTGCACCAACAGTTTCACTGGCTTTTTCCAAGGGTATTAACACCGGTTGATTGTATTTATTGGTTGGCGTTGGTACCGTTACAATAAAAACCGTCGCTTTTTCGAGCGCTTTTTTATCCTCGGTAACAATGAGGCCTTTATTTTCGGAAACCGAAAGCACTTTTTTTAGATGATCGCTTGCAACTTCTAAGGTATGATCTTGACCACTATTGAGCTCGGCAATTCTTTTTGAATTAATATCAAAACCAATTACGGTATATTTTTCAGCAAAAGCAACCGCTAATGGCAGACCGACATAACCTAAACCTATAATCGCGATCGTTGGATTTTTTTTCATATTCTTCCCTTTTGATGGGGTTGGATTATTTAATTATTGAAGCTATTAAAAAGTAAATATCTTTTTTCAGACTCCAATGCATCACATACTCTTTATTAATTGCAACTTTATCAGGCCAAATTACCTCATCATTATACCTTCGCGGATCCTGTTGATGTAACAGGAGTTCATCTTCATTTTTGTATTTTAAAGTTGCGGGGCCTGTGAGTCCCGGCTTAACATTTAAAACAATTCTATCTTCTCCCCTTAACAGATCTGCATAACCAGGAATATCGGGCCTTGGACCAACCAGGCTCATTTCACCCTTAAGGATATTAATTAATTGTGGAAGCTCATCTAACTTAGTTTTTCGTAAAAAACTTCCAAAGCCGGTCTGTTGTTGTTTAATTGAAACCACATCTTCATGATTTTCCCCTTTTAAAGTTCTAATCTTATACAAAGAAAAAGGCTTCCCCAGATAACCAATACGCTCTTGAACAAACAAACCCTTTGTTCGTAAATCTATACTTGCAATTAAAAGCAGCAAAATTAATGGAATTATAGCTAATACAAGCAAGACTATTGAAATAGATATATCAAAAATTCGTTTTAGCAGTCGCTGACTTTTTGTGAGCATAGTATAAACAAAATCTCAATTACCGAATTAGTAATTGCTTTTATTTCTTCCTTCTGAAGATCCTTTTGATGCGGTTTTTCAGAGTGGGTTTTCTTTCATCTTCATGATATCCATTTCCGTATGCACCGTATCCATAGCCATATCCATATCCATAACCATAGCCATAGCCATAGCCGTATTTAGCTTTGTCCTCAAAGAAGTTAAGAACGAAACTGAGATTGGTTACTTCTCCCTTCTTATACTTTTCATTTATTAAAGAAAACATCCCTCTTTTCGTATAGTTTTGTCTAACCATATAAATAGTGGCATCCGCAAATTTCATCAGTTCGAGAGAGTCTGCCACTAACCCCATGGGGGGCGAATCTAAAACAATATAGTCGTAATCCTTTTTCAATTCTTCAATGAGCATTTCCATGCGTTCACTCATTAGCAGTTCTGACGGATTAGGAGGGATAGGCCCGGACGTGATTACATCTAAATGTTCAACATGAGTTTTTTGTACAATTCCCGCAACATTGTTTTCGTTGATCAGATAGTTTACTACACCAATATCATTATTAATTTCAAAATCTCCGAAAATTTTAGGCTTTCTAAGGTCGAGTCCTACCAAAACAGTTTTCTTTTCACTTAAAGCAAATACAGAAGCGATATTGATAGAGCAAAAAGTCTTCCCTTCCCCACTTACTGAAGATGTTACCAGAACAGTTTTCGTACCTTCTAATCCCTGCTTCTTATAGATAAATTGTAAGCTTGAACGAATTGCTCTAAAAGATTCTGCGACAGACGATTTAGATTTAGATAATACAGCGAGATTATTATCAACCGGACTTCTGCCTATCACACCTAAAATAGGAATTTTAGACAAGCGTTCTATATCCTTTACTGTATGGACCTTGGTATCGAAGAAGACTCGTAAAAACACAATAAGGAAGGGTATTGCAAAACCAAATAAAGCTGCCATAACATTGTTGAGCCTTGTGTTGGGTCCCACTTTACCACCTCCGGTATCTTTGGCTTCATCGATTATTAAAACGTCGCTAACATTCGCCGCTCTTACCAATCCCGCTTCGCTTCGTTTTGCCAGAAATAAGTTATAAGTTCCCTGACTAAGATTGTAACGTCTTTCAATTTTTATGAGCTCTTGCTGCTCCTTAGGAAGTTTCCTGATTTCCCCTTCATACCTGTTTATATCTCTGTTGATACTCGCAAGCTCCTGTTGTTTGAGACCTTTAGACGATTTTATATTTTCCAGTAAAACGTTCTTTACCGCATCAATTTGCCGGTCGATATCTGCAAAAATGGGTGCGCCGTCTTTATAAGAGTATTGCAACTTATTGCGATCTTCGGCCAGGGCTATTATTTTTGATACGGAACTTACGATACTACCTTCAGAAATACCCGCCACTGACGGAGCAGGAATATCCTTGTAATCGGATCTACCTACCAGATATGTTTCTAAGATGTTGTAGTAGTTTAATTGGGCATTCACACCCTCTTTTCGAAGATCGAGGGCATTTAGCTTGGCATTAATATTATTTCCTTCGACGTCTAAATTATAGATCGCATTTTTATTTTTAAAAGTATTTAAGTCATCTTCAGCACTAAGAACTTCTGCCGACTTCTTCTCCAGACTACTATCGATAAATTTTATAGTTTTCGTAGCGAAAAGATTCTTCCGCTCTAACATACCATCGCTTAAAACGCGGACTGAGGTATTTAGATAATCTACTAATCGAGCTTTGTTCACGCCGGTAAGGCTCATTTTAATGACTGAAGAGCCTTTGGATTCCGGTTGCACTTTGATTCTATTGTACCTGCCTACAACTCCGTCGAAATTTGAAAAACTAAAATAGTATTTAGATCCCGGTCGTACTGCTATCTCCGGATTTGGCGCAAATGTTCCGCTAAAAAATGGCAACGTTATCTTCTCACCAAATTTATAATCCTTAGAAAGTTTTGTTGCTTCTATGTATTTAGATGATTTCTCTTTTGTGCCATAATGTTGCATCACCGCACTGCCATCTCCAATACTCGCCTGCAAATTAAAGGTTACTGAATCTTTAAAAACCACGGTGAATTGACGGCCAAGTATTTGAGCTTTCGAGGTATCAACCTCGATGAAAAACGGTGTTTTTTTATAGGCGTCCTCTAATTGGTATTTTCCATCTTTAAAATAATTCAAAAAGAACTGAAGCCTTTCTACTACTTTTTCATTGTGAGTTCGAGAACGTAAAGTAATTATAGAAGTATTCACCTTATCGGTGGTTCCACCCCAATTAAAAGTTAAGCTGGTATTACTTGTAAAAAATGGATTTTGATCATCTTTAATAGAGACCATATTCTCCATTTGATAAATCGGAAGTTTTCTTACATTAATATAATATGCGATTCCGAATGCAATAGCAAGTGAAATAAGGAAAAGTGGCCAATAGCTTAAAAGTTTAAACAAAAACCCCTTAAAATCGAAAGTTGTTTGAATTTCGTTTATTTCAAATTCTTCGCTCATTATTTAAGGCTTATAAATAATAGTACTGTTGAAGTGAGTGCCGTTAAAACGGATAGTATCGTCGTAAAAGATTGAAGGCCGGTTGTACCCGATCCTATGGATTTTTGCGGTAATGGATTTATTAGGATAAGATCGTTTGGTTGCACGTAATAATAGGGTGAATTCAAAGCATCAATCGTTGTTAGATCGATATGGTGTACCTTTTGCCCTAAAGGATACTGTCTTATAATCACTACATCGGTACGGTCTCCGGTAGTTGTTATGTCTCCGCTGTTGGCTATCGCCTCCATGATGCTTAACTGATCTCTGTAGATAATCTTGGAACCCGGACCACCAATCTCACCATTGATCGTATAGCGAATACCGGCCAGCTTTACAGTTACGAAAATATTCGCTTCCGCTTTGAAGTAATCTTCTAATAAACGACGTTCAATATCTTCTCTTACTTCTTCCACCGTATATCCCAGAACTTGAATCTCGCCTAAACTCGGAATCCGGATACTTCCATGAGGATTTACTACAAAACCATCGTAGTATAATTTTTCTTCCCCTGTAGCATTCAGGTTAGCATCACTTATCGGGTTGAATATCCCAACAGTTTCCTGATCTAAGGCTTTTACTCTAATACTCAATAAATCATTGACTTGCAAGCGATAAGGTTCTTGCATTTTTCTAATAGGTATTAAACTATCAATACTTTGTTCCGATTCCTGTAAATAAGTTAATTGCTTTGTCGAGATACATGAAGAAGCACATACCATTACAAGTAGGAGTAATAATAAATATGTTAATTTCATAGAAAGCGGGGGTTCTTAATCGACAAATATAACTTATAATCGATAATAATAAAAGATTATTTAATTTAAGTCATTTAATTCCGCTTATTTTGCAAAAAAAACAAGCGTGAACTACCTGTCTGTAGAAAATGTATCAAAGTCCTATGGAGAGAGGATTCTATTTAAAAATATCTCCTTCGGAATTAACTCCGATCAAAAAATCGGTTTTGTCGCAAAAAATGGTACCGGTAAAACATCATTGCTGAATATAATTTCGGGCGAGGATTCCCCGGATGAAGGCAATGTTGTATTCAGAAAAAATCTGAAAGTCTCATTTCTTTCTCAAGAGCCAAACCTGGATGGCAAACTGACCATTGAAGAAACAATATTTGCATCAGACAATCCTATCTTAAAAGTCATCGCGGCGTACGAAAAGGCACTACAAAATCCGGAAGTTTCTGAAATCTATCAGGCAGCTTTCGATGCAATGGACGCGCATAATGCTTGGGACTTTGAAACTCGCTATAAACAGGTGCTTTTTAAACTGAAACTGGAAGATCTTTCTCAAAAAGTCTCAAACTTGAGTGGTGGACAAAAAAAACGCCTCGCTCTTGCCAATGCGCTGCTTACGCAACCAGATCTTTTGATTATGGATGAGCCAACAAACCATTTGGATCTAGAAATGATAGAATGGCTGGAAGCGCTTTTTGCTAAGGAAAATTTCACATTGTTTATGGTTACTCACGACCGCTATTTTTTGGAGCGTGTTTGTAATGAAATTGTGGAACTGGATGAAGGCAATCTTTATAGCTATAAAGGTAATTACAGTTATTATCTCGAAAAACGGGATGCGCGCATTGAAACAGAAACCACTGAAACCGGAAAAGCAAAACAACTTTATAAACAAGAATTAGAATGGATGCGACGGCAACCGAAAGCCAGAACAACCAAAAGTAAATCGCGAATAGACGATTTTCACGATATCAAATCACGGGCAAGCAAAAGAAGGAACGATCATGAAGTGCAGCTCGAATTAAATATGGAGCGACTGGGCACCAAAGTAGTTGAACTCCACAATATATCGAAGGCATACGACGATAAAGAACTGTTTAATAAATTTAGTTACAATTTCATCAAAGGAGAGCGCATTGGTATCATTGGGAAGAACGGAACCGGCAAAACCACCTTTCTGAATATACTTACTGGTGCTATGAAGCCGCAGGCCGGGAAAGTGGTGATTGGTGATACGGTGAAATTTGGTTACTATACTCAGGACGGTATTAAGAGTAAGGCCGGGCAAAAAGTAATTGATGTTATCAAAGAATTCGGCGAATATATCCCCTTAAAAAAGGGAAGACAGATTTCTGCGGGTCAATTGTTGGAACGTTTTCTTTTCGATAGAAAAAAGCAATACGATTATGTAGAAAAATTGAGTGGAGGGGAGCGCAAACGTTTGTATCTATGTACCGTTCTTATTCAAAATCCTAACTTCTTAATTCTCGATGAGCCTACTAACGATCTGGATATCGTGACCTTAAATGTGTTGGAAAATTTCTTGTTAGACTTTCCCGGATGCCTTATAGTGGTATCTCACGACCGTTATTTCATGGATAAAATTGTAGATCACTTATTTGTGTTTAAAGGGGAAGGAGTTATTCAGGATTTTCCAGGTAACTATTCCGATTACAGAAGTTATTCTGAAAATGTTATTGAAGATAAGAGAAACGATACCAATGAGATTATAAAACCAAAGAACGACTGGAAAACTAATAACGATAAGGCCAAACTGAGTTATTCGGAACAAAAGGAATATCAGAAGTTAGAAAAGGAAATCGCCAGACTGGAAAAAGATCGGGAAGTGTTGCAAAATAAATTTGCTACGGAAGGCTGGGACGGAGAAGAGATTGATAAACAGTCGAGAAAGTTGCAAGATATAATCGATAAGATCGACACTAAAACCGCGCGCTACTTCGAATTGATGGAGAAACTAGAAGTGTGAATGCCTGAATTGTGCCGGCCGAATGCCATTTGTCCTTAAATTATGATTTACCAAATAAAATCATATATAAAATTTTTGCTTCGCTCCACTAACCAACATGGAGTCCACTCCCCGTTTGTATACGATTTAGTCACCAAATGCTTTTATAACAGAAGCGGTTATCCAGAATATTCGATTCTGAAAAAATACAGAAGGCAGTTATACGAATCGGTTGAAAGAATTGAAATAACCGATTTTGGAGCAGGCTCCCGGGTTTTTAAATCGGATGAAAGGCAGGTTGCATCGATTGCTAAAAATGCGGGAATTACTACCAAAAGACAACAGCTGCTTTTTCGGATTATGAAATATTTTGACGTAAAAACGGCCTTAGAACTAGGTACATCTCTCGGTCTGGCAACAGCTGCTATGGCACTGTCTAATGAGAAAGCCTGCATTATGTCGGTTGAAGGATGCCCAAATACTGCCAAGATTGCCTCACGAATGTTCAATAATTTTGGTCTGAGCAATATTATGTTGCATGTGTCCACATTCGAGGATTTCTTTGCTACGGAAACTACTTCAGAAAAATATGATCTGGTATACATTGATGGCAACCATAACAAAGAAAAGACACTTCAGTATTTTGAGATTCTTCTGAATCATGTAAAAAACAATTCAGTTTTATTATTCGATGATATTTACTGGAGCACACAAATGACCGAAGCCTGGCAAGAGATCATTAAGCATCCAAAAGTTACTGTATCTATCGACACTTTTTATTGGGGACTGGTGTTTTTCCGAAGTGAACAAAAAAAGCAACATTTTAGCATCCGAATGTAACAAGCACAGCTAGCCTGCGTCTTATGGTAAAAACAAGTATCTTGCGAAAGATTACAAACCGTCCAAAAAACATATGAGTTTAGTCATAAAAATTCGAGGAATTAGAAGAGATTTTCCACTGGGTCAAGAAATTGTAAAGGTTTTAAAAGGCATTGATCTCGATATAGAAAGGGGAGAATATGTCGCACTGATGGGACCATCCGGCTCGGGTAAATCGACTTTAATGAATCTGCTGGGATGTCTTGATACACCTACAGCGGGTACCTACGAATTAAATGGTCAGGACGTAAGCAGTATGAGCGATGATGAGTTGGCGGAAATAAGAAATAAAGAAATTGGGTTTGTATTTCAAACCTTTAATCTACTCCCAAGAACGACTGCACTGGAAAACGTAGCCTTACCAATGGTGTATGCCGGAGCATCTAAAGCAGAACGAAAAATTAGAGCCGAAGAAGTACTTACTGATGTTGGATTGGCAGATCGAATGGACCATAAACCCAATCAACTTTCTGGGGGACAGCGTCAAAGAGTTGCGGTTGGAAGGGCACTGGTAAATAAACCTTCTATCATTCTTGCCGATGAGCCCACAGGAAACTTAGACTCTAAAACCTCTTTGGAAATTATGAATCTCTTCGATGCTATTCACAAATCTGGAAATACGGTAATTTTAGTAACTCACGAAGAAGAAGTCGCTGCACACGCACATCGTGTGATACGCCTGCGAGATGGGATGGTGGAAAGTGATACCCGAAGGGAATAACAGTAAACAGAATGCCATAAGCTAAGTATTTAGCTCTATTCCTGACTTTCTGCTTATACATACATTTTCTTAGTTCTTATTTCTTACTTATTTTTTCTTCCCGTATCTTTGAATATGGATTTCTTAGATTTTTCTAACCCAATAGTCTTAGTGGTGGGATGTGTGTTATTACTCCTGCTCCTTTATTTATGGAATAAAAGAAATTTAAAGTCCCAACGCAAGAGACGGCAACGCAATTTCAGAAAGAATTACTACGATAAAAAAAATAAGAATTCTTAATACGGTTTTATTAAACTGTATTACTTGCATCCAAACATTATGAAAATTTATACAAAGACAGGCGACAAAGGTAGTACGGCACTTTTTGGTGGTACGCGAGTCCCTAAATATCATATCCGAATAGAAAGCTATGGCACGGTAGACGAATTAAATTCGCATATCGGGTTAATTAGAGATCAGGAAATCGATCCTCGATCCAGAGAAATATTACTTCATGTTCAGGATAGATTATTTACAGTAGGAGCCATACTTGCAACCGATCCGGAAAAAGCAATGCTAAAAAGTGGAAAAGAACGTTTAAATATTCCGAAGATAGATTCAAAGGACATTGAGCTTCTGGAAACTGAAATGGATGCAATGAACGAGCATCTTCCTGCTATGACCAATTTTGTCTTACCCGGCGGACACACTACGGTGTCATATTGTCACATCGCTCGCTGTGTATGTCGTCGTGCCGAGCGTTTAGCTTCATTATTACATGCTGAAGAACCCATTGATGAACATGTTTTAATGTACTTAAATAGACTATCTGACTACTTGTTTGTGCTGGCACGAAAATTGACTTATGACCTGCAAGCAGAAGAAATTAAATGGGTTCCGAAGAAATTGTAGAACCTAAAAAAAGTTTATTTGTAAATAGTTGTTTTTCAGCATATTACATACGTTCTTGAAAATATAGTAGAAATAATTACGATTTTCCTTGACTTTTTAATCTAAAAAATTATTTTTGCAGAAAATTAAAACCCTTAAGTACTATGTACTGGACATTAGAATTAGCATCTTATTTAAGTGATGCACCTTGGCCGGCGACGAAAGATGAACTAATCGATTATGCGATTAGAACTGGAGCTCCATTAGAAGTGGTTGAAAACCTTCAAGCAATTGAAGATGAAGGTGATTCATACGACTCAATTGAAGAAATCTGGCCCGACTATCCAACAGATGAGGATTATCTTTGGAATGAAGATGAATATTAACAGTGAGTTAGCCTTAAATGGCGAATTAACAATAAAATAAAATTAGTTTAAAAAGTCTCTTTACTGAGGCTTTTTTTTTGCTTAAAAAACAACGACAAAAAACAGTGAACCTTTTGGCAATCTTGTTTTTTTAAAGTTTTTTTGCATGTACATCGAAAACGATGTTCCAACCACAAAATATATGGTCGTTTTAAATTACGATTCAATTATAAAATTAAAATCATGGGAATTTTAGATAGTGTATTAAAAGTTTTCGTAGGAGATAAATCCAAGAAAGATATTGGCGATATTCAGCCGCTGGTTAATGAAATTAAAACGCATGAAGCAGCACTCGAAAAACTTTCATTAGACGAACTTCGATCTAAGTCGGATGCCTTCAGAAGAATTATTAAAGAAGATCAGAAAGAAATTCAAACAAAAATAGATCAGTTACAAAATGAGGCTGATGCAATGGAAGATATCGACAAGAAAGAAGATATCTATAACGAGATCGATGCACTTAAAAAAGAGCGTTACGAAGTTGAAAAGGCATCTTTGAATAAAATTCTACCGGAAGCCTTTGCAGTAGTGAAGGAAACTGCCAAGCGTTTTAAAGATAATGAAAACCTTGTGGTGACAGCTAACGCTTTCGACCGCGAAATTTCCGGTGAAAAAGATTATGTGACTTTAGATGGCGAAAAAGCGATCTGGAAAAACTCATGGGATGCTGCGGGAAAAGAAGTGACCTGGGATATGGTTCACTACGACGTTCAACTTATTGGTGGTGTTGCTTTACACGAAGGTAAAGTCGCAGAGATGCAAACAGGAGAAGGTAAAACTTTGGTAGCTACACTCCCTATGTACCTCAACGCTCTTGCAGGTAATGGTGTTCACCTGGTAACTGTAAACGACTATCTTGCTAAACGTGATAGTGCC
>CBDUGY010000088.1:0-11903 GCA_965367015.1 uncultured Ulvibacter sp. | reverse complement strand
AGCCAGCTTTGTGGCAAAACCCGATCCCAAGGATCGTCCGTATAAAATAATGTATTTTTCTGAAACTCTTTCTCGAATCTGATCGTAAACATATTGAAGATCCCGCTTTATAGCTTTTTGTGAGCGTTTTCCTGTACTCTTCCCAAAGCCACGGTAATCTACCATAATGACATCGTAATTATTCCGGGTAAAATCTACCGCAAACTTCCCCCACCCTTTTATACTCTTAGAATTTCCTTTGAGATATAGAACAACGCCCTCGGGTTTTTTTACTCTGAAATGGAGTCCGTTTATTACCGCCCCATCCCTCGTTTGAAGATTGTATTCTTCTGCTATCTGGTTTTCATAAAGAAACTGAAAATCCTTGGGAAGCTTTTCAGGCTTAAACAAAAAATAATCTTGCAGATAGTACAACAAAATACTGATCGTCAAATATACGATAAGAACCACTATTGTGATGTATAACCAATTTGGCATTAATTCCTTTTTTCTTAAAAATACAAAAATTGAAGTTAGTTAACCTAACAAATTAAACGAACATAAAGATAATCGGAGTGTAAGATTCTAGTCTAAGAGAAAATCACCACAGGCTGCATATCTATTGATAGTTTTTTCATATTTAAGTTCTAATGGCATTTTATGTTCGTTTTTGTGATTTTTTATCATAAAATACGTTAAAAAGTCCGGATTTTAGTAAAGTCTTATCATCTCATTATTACTTATTAACATGAGTTAATTGTACATTTAAATATTATTAATTTAAAACACATCAAAATGAAAAAGATAGTATTTATTCTAGCGTTTGCAGCGTTTTCAATGTCGTATGCGCAGGAAAATAAGAACGAAATTAAAGAAACTGTAGTAACAAAAACTACTGTAGAAGATAGTCAAGGTAGAGACGTATCTACTAAAGCTGTTACTAAAACCGAACAGCAAGTTATTGCTTTAGAGAACAGTGATGCTAACAAGACCAATCAAAATGTAACCATGCTACCTGCAAAGGTGGATACAAATGTGACTTATAGCAATGACGGAGTCAACTATAAGTTCGAATCGCAAAAGAAAGGTTACAGAATGATGTCAAATTCGGCAGATAATGCTTCTGAAGATTATGCTGTTTTAAGACCATCATCACAAAAAGGATACTACATTATGTCTCAGGACGGAAATAGTTCTTTCGGGTATTTCAACCAAAATGGAAACTTTGTAGTTGAGAGCTATGATGAAGCATCTGATAGTATTGTCACTACTGTATACGAATTACAAGTAAAAGACAAGACTGTAATGAAAAAGAATAAAATGTAATTTTTTATTTCCCCCGCAAAAAAAGCACCTTCCAGACATCTTGTATGTACAAGTTAGGAAGGTGTTCTTTTTTGATTAAAGTAAATTTAGAATCAGCTTATAAAAAAAGGGTGCGAATAAATTCGCACCCTTTTTTATTCTGAACTCTATGTATTTTATTTATGATGCATAAAGGCTTGTTTTGCCAATAAAGTCTCTTCGCTTTCCACATGGTCGTCGTCCGGCACACAGCAATCAACCGGGCAAACAGCAGCACACTGTGGCTCGTCATGAAAACCTTTACATTCTGTACATTTATCCGGAACAATATAGTAAATCTCATCACTCACCGGCTCCTGCGTTTCATTAGCATCAACACTTTTTCCGTTTGGTAAAACTAAATTACCTTCCAGATCGGTTCCGTCTGCATAGCGCCAATCGTCGGCACCTTCATAGATAGCCGTATTGGGACATTCAGGTTCGCATGCACCGCAGTTAATACATTCATCTGTTATTATAATTGCCATCGATTTTTCTTTTTCTAACTTTGCGCAAATTTAATGCCTAAAAAGGGTAACTCCAAACTAAGTATGCAATTACAGGAAAGAATTAACGCTTTTGTACAGTTAGGTCGGTTTATGAGTCAGTTTACTTCTGAAAATTCATCGAAAAATCAAAATCTGCCGCATAATGATGTATTCTATGACAGAATGGAACAGCAGATTGAGTTGGCAAAAGCACATAACGGATGGTTTACTATAGACAATGTACGCAGTGCCTTCAAAAGTTGGAGTGAGGCTCTTTCCGAAGAGAATTTGAGGCAATGGCTATCAAATTATTCAATTGCTGGTGGCGATACTAAAACTGTCGCCATAATTATGGCAGGGAATGTTCCACTTGTTGGATTTCACGATTTTTTATCGGTACTAATAACCGGAAATAAAGTGTTGGCGAAATTGTCGTCTAACGACAAACAACTACTACCCTTTCTTGCCGAATATCTTATCGCGGTTGAGCCCAAATTTATGGAGCAGATTACCTTCACCGAAGGTAGACTGGAAAATTTTGATGCTGTGATCGCAACAGGAAGTAATAACAGTGCACGATATTTCGATTATTACTTCGGAAAATACCCTCACATCATTAGAAAAAACAGGAACGCTGTCGCAATATTAACCGGACAGGAAACCAACTCACAATTGGAAGATTTAGCCGATGATATTTTTAAATACTTCGGACTAGGATGCAGAAATGTTTCTAAAATCTACGTCCCGGAGGGATATAATTTCGATGCGTTTTTTAACGCAATGTATTCCTGGAACGAAATTATGAACAGCAATAAGTATATTAACAATTACGACTATAATAAAGCAGTCTATTTAATGAGCAACTTTGAGTTGTTGGATAATGAATTTATGCTCTTAAAAGAAGATCCAGGTTACTCCTCACCTATTTCTGTCGTCTTTTACGAATATTATAATGATATAGACAACTTACAGCAAAAATTAAAAAACGACGTCGAAAATATTCAATGTATAGTTTCTGAAAACGACATTCCTTTTGGAAAAGCACAGCATCCGAAACTTTGGGATTATGCCGATGGTGTAGATACTATAGATTTTTTATTGAATAAATGTTAAAAAACCCTGTGATAAGTTATCGGTTATATCACTCAAAAATAGCCTTATTATTCACATCTTTGCATCTTTAATTCTCAACATATGAAAAAACATAATTTTAGCGCCGGACCCTGTATTTTACCTCAATCTGTGTTGCAAAAAGCTTCGGAAGCTGTTATCAATTTTAATGACTTGGATCTTTCCCTTATTGAAATTTCACACCGAAGTAAAGATTTTGTCGATGTTATGGAGAATGCGCGTGAATTAGCGTTAGAACACCTAGGCCTGCAGAATAAGGGTTATAAAGCACTCTATTTGCAAGGGGGTGCGAGCTTAGAATTTTTGATGGTCGCATATAATCTTCTAGAGAAGAAGGCAGCCTATTTAAACACCGGAACTTGGGCAGATAAAGCAATAAAAGAAGCAAGACTATTTGGAGAGTTGGTTGAAGTAGCTTCTTCAAAGGATAGTAATTTTAATCATATACCTAAAAATTATTCAATACCTACAGATGCAGATTACTTTCACTGTACAAGCAATAACACCATCTTCGGGACTCAAATCAAAGATTTTCCAGCATTAGATATCCCTATGGTATGTGACATGAGTAGCGATATATTTTCGAGGCAACTGGATTTTTCAAAATTCGATCTCATTTATGCAGGAGCTCAAAAAAACATGGGTCCGGCCGGAACTACTTTGGTGGTAGTGAAAGAGGATATTTTAGGGAAGGTTACTCGAAAAATTCCATCGATGTTAGATTATAAAGTGCATATCAGCAAGGACAGTATGTTTAATACACCAGCAGTTTTTCCGGTATACGTTTCCATGCTAACATTAGAATGGTTAAAAGATCTCGGGGGTATTTCCGCCATAGAAAAAGTGAATGATCAGAAAGCAGAATTAATATATAATGAAATAGATCAGAATGAATTATTCAAAGGATTTGTCGTTAATAAGGAAGACAGATCAAACATGAATGCAACTTTTACGCTCGAGAATGAAGCGCTTAAGAGTACTTTCGATGCAATGTGGAAAGAAGCAGGCATAAACGGATTGAATGGTCATAGAAGTGTTGGCGGTTATAGAGCCTCAATGTATAATGCACTGCCTTTAGAAAGCGTGCAGATATTAGTAGATGTCATGAAAGAATTGCAACGTAAGGCTTAAGTTTGACCGTTAGATAGCATGATATATCGAAGCTAGAATTAAGAATTGAACATTAATTAAAAGATATCCGCTTTGGCGGAAACAAGTATGAAAGTATTAGCAAACGACGGAATCTCAAAAAAAGGAATTAAAGCTCTAGAAGAAGCTGGTTTTGAAGTGATCACTGTAAAGGTGGCTCAGGAACAATTGGCAAATTATATCAATGAGCATCAAATAGATGTGCTATTGGTAAGAAGTGCTACAACGGCTCGTAAAGATTTAATAGATGCATGTCCGTCGCTTAAAATAATTGGTCGTGGAGGTGTTGGAATGGACAATATCGATGTTGAATACGCCCGTGAAAAGGGATTAAAAGTTATCAATACTCCGGCGGCATCATCGGCTTCCGTAGCCGAATTGGTTTTCGCGCATTTATTCAGTGGAGTTCGTTTTCTGTATGATGCTAACAGAAATATGCCCCTGGAAGGCGAATTGCGTTTTAAAGAACTGAAGAAAAACTACGCCGGCGGGAGCGAATTGAGAAATAAAACACTCGGGATCATAGGCTTCGGACGTATTGGTCGAGAAGTGGCAAAAATTGCTTTGGGCTGTGGCATGAAAGTTATCGCAAGTGATAATCAGGTAGGTGAAGCCGATATTACTCTAGATTTTTATGACGGACAGAAAGTTACGTTGAAAATAATGACCGAACCTGTTTCCGAATTAATTAAGCATAGTGATTTTATTACCCTCCATGTACCTGCACAAAAGGACTATATCATCGGAAGGGATGAAATTAATCAAATGAAGGACGGTGCGGCTATTATTAATGCAGCGCGTGGTGGGGTTATCGACGAAGTCGCTTTAGTTGAAGCTTTAGATAGCGGAAAACTGTCATTTGCAGGGCTAGATACCTTCGAGCAAGAACCTGCTCCGGCCATTAAAGTTTTAATGAATGGCAGAATATCACTTACACCACATATCGGTGCAGCCACTCATGAGGCCCAAGATAGAATTGGAGAAGAACTTGCCGAGCAAATAAAGGAAATACTTTTATAGGTAATTAATTCTCTATGACGGTAGTATGTACCATTTCTTCGAAAAGTGGTTTTCAGGATCCATACATTATTAAGACAAAGAAAAGAACCTCAACATTTTGATTATCTTTACCATTCACTTTCAAAACACATAATGTAATGGCTTCAATTTTAGATTTATTAAACACCGATATGGGTAAACAGCTCATTAGCGGAGCTAGCGCTCAAACCGGTCAATCACCAGATAAGACTGCCTCAGTTCTAAGCATGGCTTTACCTGTAATATTAGGAGCGATGAAGCGGAATGCTTCTTCCCCACAAGGTGCAGAGAGCTTAAATAATGCACTTGAAGATAGTCGTCATGATGGTTCGATTCTTGAGCAATTAAGTGGAATGCTTGGTGGTGGAAATGCAGATTCCAATCTTTTAAACGATGGTGCCGGAATTTTGAAGCATGTTCTTGGGGGAAACCAGACTCGAGTAGAACAAAATATTAGTCGGAATAGCGGTGTTGACGCAGGATCTGTTGGGCAAATTATTAAAATTGCCGCACCTATTTTAATGGGTGTTCTAGGAAGCCAGAAACGTAAAGATAATGTGGACAAGAATGGTATTGGTGATCTTCTTGGTTCTGTAATGGGTAGCAGTGGTAAACATGATCAATCCCTTATCGAAACACTACTTGATGCCGATGGCGATGGAAGTATAATTGATGATGTTGCCGGAATGGTTTTTGGAGGTGGTAAAAAGAAAAAAGGAGGCCTTGGTGGTCTTTTAGGAGGATTATTCGGCGGTCGTAGATAGTAAAAGAAGATATATGTAAAAGCCTTTTCACTCGTTGAAAAGGCTTTTTTTGTTAAAGGGAGTTAAATAGGAAAAATAGCTCTACATTTTTATTATTTTTATAAAAAAAGTTATGAAACATCTACTATATACCATGGTTATTCTTTTAGCCTGCTATAGTTGTGATAGCGGTAAGAATGTTATGAAGAGTGATAAGAACGCTACAGATGTCACTGTTAACGATACAATTCGCATTGCAAACGAGGAATTGGAATACGAAATTTTAATCATTGAGCCCGGCTTCAATCAATGGCTGTTCTCTCAGCCTCCTAAAGGCTATTATGGCCTGGCATTTCTTGAGAATAGAAATGCTTTTTATGTGCAAGAGTACAATCGCAGGGTGCAAAATATTGGTCGTTCTAGAGAATTATATCCCCAAGAGATTAACTATGATCCCGGTACACGATACGGATTAGAAGTAAATTATTTACTCTATAATTATTTTCAATATTTCGAACAAACCTATAATCAGAAACTCAGGTGAAAAAATTAAAAGAACGCTGGGGTATTGAAACCGATTGGCAACTTGCCGTAATCTTTCTGGTTTTTGCTATTACCGGCAGTACCGCAGCCAAATTCGCTGCACCACTTACCGATTTCATCGGTGTTAATAGAGATATGGGATGGTTTATATATTGGCCGACCCGAATTTTGATCATTTTCCCTATTTATCAAATACTTTTGGTGTTTTTTGGATGGTTATTCGGAGAGTTTGATTTCTTTTGGGGTTTTGAAAAGAAAATGCTTCGGAATATGAAGCTTGGTTTTTTAGTGAAGAGCTTTGAATAAGAAAAAATATACATATTCGATCCTACTTTCTTCAACGCTAATTCTGGCGTTGTTACTGCCTACTACCCTTCAGTTTTTTCACTCATTTGAAAAGCATCAGCACCTTAGTTGTAAGGAAGTAAAAACACATATTCATGAGCAGAATTTTGATTGTTCTTTATGTGATTTTCATTTTGCCGGTTTTGATTTTCAAGTAGAACAGAAGCTTAGCGTAATAGATAGCGAGATCTTTTCCAGACTCCAATTAATTATAGTTTCTTCTGGAAATAACGAAGTATCGTTTAATTTTTATCTTCGAGGTCCACCTCAATTGTCTTAATTTTTAGTTTACATAAAGTTATTTAAACATTTAATTATTAAGATATTATGAAATATTTATATGTTTTGCTTCTGCTATTTATTATATATAGTGAAGCGAACGCTCAAAATACATTATCAGGAACAATCACATCCTTCCAAAATAGTGAGCCCCTACTTGCAACAGTTTATATTCCAAAACTTGAAAAGGGAACCATCGCATCACTTGAGGGAAATTACACCATCGAAAATATACCGCAGGGTTCCTATACTATCGTATTCTCCCTTCTTGGGTATGAGACAGTAACTGAAAAGCTCTCTTTTCAGCAAAATGAAGTAAAGATGCTTGATATTTCAATGAATGAAAGCGCCATAGAAATTGAAGAAGTTATCATTTCAACACCCTTTCATAAACTACAAAGTGAAAACGTGATGAAAGTGGAACGCGTAAAAGTTTCCGAATTAAATTCAAAAGGATCCGTTACCCTTGCAGACGGAATTACCAAAATTCCCGGTGTAACATCTATAAGTACCGGAATAGGTATCGGGAAGCCTGTAATTAGAGGGTTAAGTTCAAATAGAGTACTCACATACTCTCAAGGGGTGCGATTAGAAAACCAACAATTCGGAGATGAACACGGTTTGGGAATAAGTGACTCGGGAGTCGAAAGCGTAGAAGTAATTAAAGGTCCTGCTTCCCTTCTCTATGGTAGCGACGCATTGGGTGGTGTACTGTATTTAAATCCGGAGCGATTTGCACCAAATAACAGCACTACAGCCGATATTAAAAGCACTTATTACTCCAACACCCTGGGAACCTCGAGTAATTTAGGGGTTAAGACCTCAGGGGAAGTGATGAAATTTTTAGCGAGAGGTGCTTATGCCGGTCACAGCGACTATAAGACCGGAGATGAACTTCGGGTCACTAATACGCGATTCAATGAATCGGACCTTAAGCTTGGTGCACAGTATCAAAAGCAAAAGCTTAAGTCGACTTTGCGATACAATTACAATAGATCTAATATTGGAATTCCTGAAGAAATCGGTGATCAAACCACTTCGAAATCGCTGGTAGAGCCTTTTCAGGAAATTGACAATCACATTCTTAGTTTTGAAAATGCACTTTTTCTGAAAGAATCCAGCTTCAATCTAAAACTAGGATATCTTTTTAACAACAGAAGAGAGTTTGAAGAGGGTGAATCTCTCCCTGCATTACAGATGAAGTTAAATACGTTTAACTACGACTTGAAATATAATTTACCTGATTTAGGAAATTTTGAAACTATTGTAGGTATTCAGGGAATGCATCAAACCAATAAAAACTTTGGGGAAGAAATCCTAATTCCAGACGCGACTACCAATGATCTTGGTGTTTTAGCTACTACTCACTATCATTTAAAAAGAATAGATTTTCAGGCAGGTATTAGGTTAGACAGCAGGACCATAGAAAGTGACTCGGCAAGAGACCCGGAAATTTTCAACTTCATTAATGCAATAGATAAAAAATTTACCAGCTTTAATGCAGCCATTGGGGCGAAGGCAGATCTTTCAGAAAAAATTACCGGTAGGGTGAATCTCGCTAGTGGCTTCAG
This sequence comes from uncultured Ulvibacter sp., assembly GCA_965367015.1. Classification (GTDB taxonomy): domain Bacteria; phylum Bacteroidota; class Bacteroidia; order Flavobacteriales; family Flavobacteriaceae; genus CAXBES01. The sequence continues at coordinate 3,293 of CBDUGY010000088.1, read as the reverse complement.
AGCTCCCAACTTAGCAGAACTGGCTTCTAATGGAGTCCACGAAGGCACTAATAGATATGAGATTGGTAACGCGAACCTTCAAAATGAACAAAATTTGCAAATCGATGTTTCTACTGAATTCAGAAATGAGCATTTTGAAATATCAATAAACGGTTTTTACAACTCAATTAATAATTATATCTACATAACCCCAACAGCTAATATGATTGACGACAATCGTATATTTAACTATGTTCAAGACAATGCAAACTTATACGGCGGCGAATTTGGTGTCCATATTCACCCTCATCCGCTAGATTGGCTACATTTTGAAAGCAGCTTTGAGACTGTTACCGGTAAACTAAAAGATGATTCCAACTTGCCGTTAATTCCAGCAAATACTTTGCGGAATACCTTAAGTATTGAATTTAAAAAAGGGCAAAAACTAAAAAATCCATATACGTTTATTGGTATGGAAAGTGTTTTCGATCAAAACAATAACAGTAGCTTCGAAACCAAAACGCCCGGATATACCTTAATAAATTTTGGTGCAGGTAGTGATATTCAAATCAATAAATTGCGAGTAAATTTGGGGGTGAATGTGACTAATCTATTTGATATAAGTTATATTTCACATCTGTCCCGTTTGAAACAAGATGGCATTGCTAATACCGGAAGAAGCATAAATATCAACCTAAGGGCGTTTATTTAAAGAAAAAAAAAGGTATGGATATGTACATCCATACCTTTTTTTACATTATAATTCCCATTTATTTTTATTCAACAACTTCAACTTCAATTGTCTGTGGCGCCGGACTCGGAGATTTCTTCCAGACAAAAGTGTATAACCACATTAGTGAAAAAGTTGGAATAAAATCGGTCATTGGAAGTAATTCTTCAATAAATACGATCGCTGAAGCAACTTTTCCTTCAGTCCCTGAGTACATTTCACTCATCTTTTTGGCGGCATAAGGTGCCCAGAGAATATCTAAAAACGGTCCGATTAAAGGTATAGCCATTGTAATCATTCCGATCGCGTCAAACAAAAGACCTTTTCGAAGAAGTTTATATTTTTGATTTTGCATTTGTTCTAGTGTTATAAATTATTATAAAATATAACGCAAGAAATATACCAAAATTATGAGAGGTCGTTACTGATAAGTTTTAAGAACTCGCTCCGCGTTTCAATTTTTTCAAATTGCCCTCGAAAGCCTGACGTAGTGGTGACACTATTTTGCTTTTGTACTCCGCGCATCATCATACACATATGAGAAGCTTCAATAACCACCGCTACCCCTTTTGGCTTTAAAGTATTATTAATGCACTCTAAAATATCATGAGTTAATCTTTCCTGCACTTGTAGCCTTCGCGCAAAAACATCTACCACCCGAGGAATCTTACTAAGACCAACAATGTGTCCGTCTGGAATATATGCAATGTGAGCTTTTCCGAAGAAAGGCAAAATATGATGCTCACATAAAGAATACAGTTCGATATCTTTTATAATTACCATATCATTATAATCTTCAGCAAACATAGCTCCCTTGAGAATCTCGGCAGGATCCTGACATTGGCCGGAAGTTAAAAACTGCATAGCCTTAGCTGCCCGTTCGGGTGTTTTTAGAATTCCTTCTCTGCTGATATCTTCCCCAACTCCTTTTAGAATTTCAGTATAATTGTTTTTTAACTCGTTCGTTATTTCTTCAGAATATTCTTCAAAAAATCTATAGGATCCCATTTCGTGGTTTTTGTTGTAATTTATGCAATCATTAAAAGCTCCGACTTAAAAAGTTTTCTTTTAACTTTTCTTTAATATATCTGCCAATTTGAGAATCTTAGATTTGCCCTTACATCAATCCATTTTCAACCGGAAATAACCATCACTTATGCTCAAGTATTTACTAGTCGTTTTTTTTATTCTGAACAGTGTTATTTGTTCGGCTCAGGAAAGAAAAAAGACTATTGAAGCGGTTAGAATCGACGATCCTCCCAAAATCGACGGAATTTTAGACGATAATATCTGGCAAAGTATTCCTGCAAACGGTGATTTTTTTATGTATGAACCGGGTAATGAAGGGACTATTGATCCGTCTTACAAAACTGAGGTAAAAATGGCGTATGATGATAAAGCAGTTTATGTAGCTGCATATATGTTCGATCCCAACCCGTCAGAGATTTTCAGTCAGTTTTCACAACGCGATGAAGTATTCGTGCAAGCAGATCAATTCCGGGTTGCTATTAATACCTATAACGATGGTATTAATGAAACACATTTCTTCGTAACGAGTTCAGGAACTATCGGAGATGCACTTCGAACACAAAACAATTTCGATTTTAGTTATAATGTCGTGTTCGAATGTAAGATATCGAAAGACGAAAATGGTTGGTATGCAGAATATAAAATTCCCTACAATACCTTGCGTTTCCCCGAACGGGAAGTTCAAGACTGGAGTATTAATTTTTATCGACGTATCATCAAAAAGAACGAAACACATACTTGGAATTTCATAGATAATACCAAAGGTCGCGAGTCTCAATATAATGGATTGGTAACCGGGGTGCGAAATATCAATCCGCCGGTAAGGCTAACTCTTTTTCCATTTGCGCAAGGGGTAGTTAAAAATTTTGATGGTGAAACCGAAACCAGCTTTTCGGCAGGAATGGATATAAAATATGGGCTGACTGACAGCTTTACCTTAGACGCTACTCTTATCCCCGATTTCGGCCAGGCAGCTTTCGATGAAGTAGAATTAAATTTAGGACCATTCGAGCAAACCTTCGACGAAAACAGACCTTTTTTCACAGAGGGAATTGATTTATTCAGGAAAGGTCGAATCTTCTTTTCGAGGCGAGTTGGCGGTGCGCCTAGCAGGGCAATAAACGAAGAGGAAGATCTTTTTGAAAATGAGACGGTATTAGAGTCTCCTGAGAAAGTAAATTTATTGAACGCCATAAAAATTTCAGGTCGGACGGAAAGTGAGCTGGGTGTAGGATTTTTCAATGCAATTACTGAAAAAACATACGCAACTATTCAGGATACTGTTTCAGGTAATTCCCGGGAAGTGCTGGTAGAACCACTTGCCAACTATAACATCTTCGTGCTAGACCAACAATTTAACGGTAATTCATCTATCTCCCTCATTAATACAAATGTGACACGTGAAGGTGACTTTAGAGATGCTAATACCTCGGCGTTTGTATTTGATGTCGAGAACGGACGATAATTTATCCCCGTAGCGCGCTTCAAAACCACCGGAGGAAAAAGTCAAATCTCTGATCAGATCAATATTGGGAAAGGTCAATCCTTCCTGCTG
>CBDUGY010000087.1:0-12581 GCA_965367015.1 uncultured Ulvibacter sp. | reverse complement strand
ATACAGGTAAAATTATCGATAGTGATGATTTAGCTTTACCACTTGAAACAATTGCAGATCCAAATCCAGATTGGAATTTGTCTACAATTCACGCATTTAGCTACAAGAATGTAACTTTAGGTGCTCAAGTTGAATACCAGCATGGTGGAGAGTTTTATTCTCAAACAGCTTCTCAATACTATCGTCGTGGTGTTACTACCGTGAACGTTGATAATAGAGAAGGATCTTATGTGATTCCTGGTTTGTTAGCTAACCCTAACACTGGTGAATTATTATTAGATGCAGGTGGTAACCCAATTCAGAATACAATTCAGATTGGTGCTAACGATGTTTACTTTATTAACTTAGTAGACCCTTCAGGTCAAGGTGTGTATGACGCTTCTCACTTACGTTTAAGAGAGGTATCGTTAACTTATGATCTTGCTGAGAAAGCTTTAGAAAAAACTCCTTTTGGAAAGGTAAGTTTCTCTTTATCGGGACAAAACCTGTATGTTAGAACATTCAACATTCCTCAGGCATTTAACATTGATCCTGAAGCATTGAGTACAGGTGTTGGTAATGGTGCTGGTTTGGAATTCCAAACAGGTCCATCGAACAAGCGTTATTCATTCAGCGTTAAAGCAACATTCTAAAAAAATGTGTATAGAAGGTAGTAAAATGGTATCCTAACTGTTATACTACTAAATCACACTCAAAATATTAAATAAGACATTATGAAAAACATATTTAAAATAACTCTAATAGCTTCCGTTCTCGCTGTACTAGTGGGATGTGAAACGGGTGAATTGAACCTTTTAGAGAGTCCGAACAACATTACAGTGAGTTCGGCAGATCCAAACTTTGTTCTTAATGACATTCAATTGAATTTCAGAAATAGTGCAAACAGATATGCGCTTACCTCTATGAGATTAACTAGAATGATCAATCAATTTGGTTCTTACAACAATGTTGTTGATAATCTTGAATTGAATGGATCTACTCGTCCTTGGTTTCAATCGTACCAGATGTTTTCGAACATTGACCTTTTAAATGAAATCAACGCTAATGATCCTGACGGTATTCCAAATCATATTGGAATGTCACAAGTATTAGAAGCTTATGCATATTTTCTGTTAGTTGATTTTGTTGGGGATGTACCTTATTCTCAAGCAGTGCAACCGGAAGAATTTCCAAATCCTGTAGCTGATCCTGGTGCTGAAGTTTATGCAGCTCAATTAGCATTATTGGATGAAGCAATTGCTAATTTAAGTTCAGGATCTTTACGAAATCCTACTGATTTGTTCTACGGTGATTTTGATCCTGCGAATTGGATTGCACTTGCAAATACTTTGAAAATTAGAGCGTACCTTAATTTGCGTTTAGTTGATCCTTCAGGAGCAGCAGCAGGAATTAATGCTGCAGCGAGTCAAAATATCATTGATACTACCGACGAAGATTTTCAATTTAATTATGGAACTACATTAGATCCGGAAAGTAGACACCCGTACTTTACAGGTAACTATCTTGCTGCTGGTGCAGGTCAATATATGAGTAATTATATGTACGATATCATGAATGTAGGTGACAATCAACCTCCTTTCATTGAAACTGGAACACCAGACCCGAGATCTCGTTACTATTTCTACCGTCAAAGAAGTTCTGCTCCTTCAGGTTCAGATTTACCTTGTGCTAACGGTGGTGCTGTTTACGATTACTGTTATGTAGGAAACCTTTACTGGGGTAGAGATCACACAGATGACGAAGGTATTCCTAACGATGCTACAAAGCGTACAGCATATGGTGTTTACCCAGGTGGTGGTGCATTCGACAGAGATTTGTTTGAACAAGCGAGAGCGGTATCAGAATCTTTAGATGGTGAAGGAATTCAGCCTTATTATTTGGCTTCTTCAACTCACTTCGCTTTAGCTGAAGCAGCGCTTACTTTAGGAACTAATGGTAATCCTGCTACTTTATTAGAGCAAGGAATGCGTTTAAGCATGAATAAAGTTAGAGATTTTGCATCCGGACTTACAACAGACGGTTTCGGAATGACAGACGCCGATATCAATGCGAAAGTAGCTGCGACGTTAACTGAATTTAACTCTGCAAATACTCAAGGTAAATTAGCGGTAATTGCTAGAGAATGGTTAATAGCATCATTCGGTAATGGTATTGAGCCTTATAATACTTACAGAAGAACAGGTGAACCAAATCTACAAAGCCCAATTATTGCGGCGGGTCCATTCCCTAGAATTTGGAGTTACCCATCTGATGAGGTTATTAATAACCCAAATATTAATCAACACACGTTGACTACTCAAGTATTTTGGGATAACAATCCGGCTAATTTCATTGACTAACAATATCTAAAAAAACACTATTATGTTAAAAATAAATAAATATTTTTCTCTAGTGCTTGTAGCTGTTATCGCAATAACTGCGTTCTCAAGCTGCGAACAAAGAGAAGACTGGCGTTTTCCTGAATTAGGAAACGGAGGATTTGTGAAATTTGTATCGGCTCCTGAATTTGATGCAGGTGCAGATCCAGCAAGTGCAAGCTTTTCGGCTTTAACTGAAGACCCTAACCAGAATATAGCAACTTATAGCTTACGAGTTAAAGGTGACTTTACTGGTGCGACTGCAGATACAATTGCATTTAGAAGCACAACTACATTCCCATTTGATGTTGGCTTTACCGGTGCAGATATGGCTTCACTTTTCGGTGTAGATATTTCAACTTTTGCAGAAGGTGATAGCTTTGAGTTCTTCGGAACTGTTACTACGGTTGACGGAGTTGTTTATGACTATGTACAATCAGCTTGTTCTGATTGTCCAACCGAACCTGGAGATCCTAATGGATCTGGTACTTGGAATGGTGGAACCACAGATCAGGTACTTTTATCTGCTGCAGGTCTATTGCAAGCATTTAACTACGAGGTTACTTTTGATGACCCACCAGCACCTTGATTTAAATTAAATCATTTAATATATAAAAACCATCCGCGATTGTGGATGGTTTTTTATTTTTACATTATGAAGAAAGAAACCCTCATATTCGGAATATACCCAATACTGGAAGCGATCAAAGCTGAAACTGTATTGGATAAGGTATTTATTCAGAAAGATATTTCCAATCCGAAGATCGATAATATTGTAAAAGATCTTGAAGCAAATAATACTACAATCTCCTATGTTCCGCTTGAAAAACTCAATAAGCTCATCCAGAGCAATCATCAGGGAATTGTTGGTATTACCTCTCCAATTAGTTTCGAAACGCTTGAAAAGGTCGTCGAAATTGCTTTAGAGAAAGAAAAAGCACCAATTTTTCTCGTTCTAGATCAAATAAGTGACGTTCGTAATTTTGGCGCTATTATTCGTACTGCCGAATGTACAGGTGTCAATGCCGTAATTATACAAAAAAAAGGAGGAGCGCCCATTACAGGTGATACTGTAAAAACATCTGCAGGGGCTATTTTTAATATTCCCATTTGTAAGGTCGATCATATAAAAGATGCAATTTACTATTTGCAGGGTTCAGGCATTTCCACAATTGCAGCTACAGAGAAAACCGATAATGATATTTACGATCTCGATCTTAAAAAACCTTTGGCAATTATAATGGGATCTGAAGGTAAGGGAGTTTCAAATTCTGTTCTGGCAATTGTAGATGAAAAAGCCGCACTCCCAATGGCAGGTGAAATAAATTCTCTAAATGTATCAGTTGCATGTGGGGCATTCCTTTATGAAGTGATACGCCAGCGCCGCTAGCACTAATCATCTCTGCTATTTGGTTTTCTTCGGAAAGTATATCTTATCTCGATCTTAGCATCGGCATTGGGTGTATCGGTTTCGGGAACATCGATTTCTGGCTTCTTTTCAATAAAATTACCATCTTCATCAAAATGACTTAAAAATTCATCTTCTTCCGGATTGTAATCTTCGCGTTGCCAATAGTATTTTTTATTTTCAACAGGAATCTCTCTGAACAGTAATGCAAATAGAAAGCCTACTCCGAAACCGGATAAATGACCTTCCCAAGAAATCTGTGGATCAATCGGGAAAACATACCACAATAAGCCACCGTATAAGAAAACGACCACCAGCGACAAGGAAATAAGTTGAAACTGTCTTGAAAAAATTCCTTTAAAGAACAAAAAAGCAACCAACATATAAACCATACCACTCGCTCCAATATGGAGAGCGGGTCTTCCAATTAACCAGGTACTTAAACCTGTCAAAATCAAACCAAAAAACAGAACCTTCCACCTAATACTTCTGTAGAAATAGAATAGCGCAGTAGTGAGCACTAATAATGGTACTGAATTATTAAAAAGATGCTGGAGATTACTGTGAATAAAAGGCGCAAACAGTATTCCTCTTAATCCGCTTATCTTTTGAGGATATATCCCGAGATAGTTAAAGTCTAAGTGAAATCTAATTTCAACCCAAAATACAATCCACATGATTAGGACTATAGCTATTGGATAACCTATAACACCCGAAGTAAACTCTAACCTTTTAATTTTAGACATAAAACCCTATACTCAAAAAATGCTCCCAAATTCAAATTTATGATAAATTGTCAGTGTAAAGGCAGTTTTAAAATTGTAATTTTATAGCCTATGAGTACACCCCTTGCCGAACGAATAAGACCTAAAATTCTTTCAGAATATCTCAGCCAACAGCATTTGGTTGGTCCCAACGGGAGCCTCACTGCCCAATTAAATTCAGGTGTGCTTTCGTCACTGATATTATGGGGGCCGCCGGGTACGGGAAAAACTACCTTAGCTACAATTATCGCCAATGAATCGGGACGACCATTTTATTCACTGAGTGCAGTAGATAGCGGGGTTGCTGCAGTGAGAGAAATTATTGAGAAGGCAAAGAAACAAGACACCTTGTTTTCTACCAAGAATCCTATTTTATTTATTGACGAGATCCACAGGTTTAGTAAATCGCAACAAGATTCTCTTTTAGGTGCTGTAGAAAAGGGTTGGATTACGTTAATTGGCGCAACTACAGAAAATCCTAGTTTCGAAGTAATTCCGGCGCTACTTTCTCGTTGTCAGGTTTATGTACTTAAAGCTTTCAGCAGAACCGATCTCGAAGCACTTTTAGAACGGGCCATTGTTGAAGACGAAAATCTTTCAGAAAAAAAAATAAACTTAAAGGAGACCGAAGCAATAATTCGGCTTTCGGGAGGAGATGCCAGGAAATTATTGAATATTCTCGAACTGGTTGTACTTTCAGAAAAAAGTGATAGTATCACGATAACCAATGAGATGGTTCAGCAAAAGGTTCAGAAGAACACTGTACTCTATGACAAGACTGGCGAACAGCACTACGATATAATTTCAGCCTTTATTAAATCCATTCGTGGGAGCGATCCTAATGCCGCTGTATATTGGTTGGCGAGAATGATTGAAGGAGGCGAGGATGTAAAATTTATCGCACGAAGATTACTTATTCTAGCCTCAGAAGACATAGGGATTGCGAATCCCACGGCTCTGGTTCTAGCCAATAGCACTTTCCAAGCAGTTACCACTATCGGATATCCTGAAGCACGAATAATTTTGAGTCAATGTACAGTATACCTTGCCACCTCTCCAAAAAGTAATGCCTCCTACATTGCAATAAATGAAGCTCAAAAATTAGTTCGTCAAACAGGGGATCTCTCAGTTCCGTTCTCAATTAGAAATGCCCCGACAAAATTAATGAAAGAGTTGGGATATGGTAAGAATTATGAGTATGCGCATAATTATGAAGGTAATTTTGTAGCTCATGAATTTTTACCTGACGAAATAAAAGGAACTACATTTTACAAGCCCGGTAAAAATCCTAAAGAAAATACGCTTCGCGCCTACCTGAAAAATCTCTGGAAGGACAAATACGACTTCTAAAGTGTCTTTGTATAAATTTCAGGCTCGGTATTAATATAAATATAAAGATTCTCTGTTGCATCGAATGCCGCTTTATACATAGCACCATCGGGTGTTTTAAATCTTATGTTAGCACTGTTTATCTCAATCTCACCAACCAACTTCAGTCCCTCTGCAGTGACATTGGTTTCTTGATATAAACTATAACCCGATGCAGTTTTACGCAATAAATAGGTCGAACCTTCTCTGTTATAACTTGAGAATTTTTCCTTCGGTAGCACAATATTAATTTTTGGTAAATCAGGTTCAGCTTTAGGTGATGTAATTTCAGAGATAGGCTTCGCTTTTATAGGAATATCCTGAATTTGCACATCCTTTGATTCTTTCTCTTCCCCATACAACCTTATCTCTTCCTGCTGTACATTTAAGGCAGTTATACTTCTGAAAGCCTTTCGAAGCGCATCCTGATAGGTTCTATTATATGCTTTTATCTTGCTCGTACCTTCGATACTTCTGTATACTTCATTGCCATTGCAATCTTTCAGAATAACTACAATTCTCGTGTATACAAAACCAGGTGAACCTTCAACATCAGCCCAAAGTCCGTCGCATCTTCTAACATCAGGAAGTTCGGTATTGAGAAATGCATGAAAACCATTACGGTTAAATAAATGCTTTGTTAGGGAGTTTAATTGGTATTCATCTCTTTGGTTAAGAAATTCGAAGCTGTCTGGCACTACCACAAAACTATACTCACTAAGATCACTCTGCGAATAGCCCTTTGAAAATAAACTTACCACAAAAAAAACAACTAAAATCAATCGTATCATTCCTGATCTATCTTTATATTGAAACCAAGTTGTAAAGATATGCTTTTTGCCTTTGCTATATTTTCTAACCTCAAAAGATTATCGGCGGCTATATAAAAATTAACAATTCCAATGTCGGCCACCAATCCAAGCCCGAGATTCGAGAAAGAATAGGAATCGACCGTGTAAGTTGCTTTAGCCGACAGAAAATTATACAATCTTCGGTAGTAGAATAATGTGCCTGCCATTTGAGGCCCCTTGGGTCTAAAAATGGTATAATACTGAATACCGACGGCTTGGTTCCGTTCTATAGATTTATCCATACCACGACAGTCACAATCATCTCTTCCATCGGTTGGTCTTCCGAAGGTATATTTCAGACTCGCATTGAATTTAACTGGTCTGAATTGTGAATAGGAATTATGCAAAGTATCTACAGGAATTGCATCCTCAATCTCATCGGTTAGGTTATCGTAGTATGGGATGGTGGTTTCACCATCTCCAAGCGGAGGAAAAATAAGTTCGATACCGTTCAAGGTATACGTACCAGTTGCGCGGTAGGATTCAACATCTTTACTATGAAAAATTGTTCCAACATCAAGAAAACTGGCACTTCCGGTCCATCGGTCTGTAAAATCGTAAGTCGCTCCAAGATCAACTCCTATTCCGAAGTTTCCCCCGAAAAACGCACGACCCAATATTTCACTGGTTACTTCATTCGCACCATCCAATTCACGCAAGGAGGCATAACCTGAAGTTTCTACACTTACATTGGCATCTTGAACAGTATGTTCGTAAATGTTAGCATCACCATCCCCCAAACGGGTTACAAAAGCCCCTCGGTTATTGGTACTTCGGAAGCTAAACATACTTGAATACAATTTCGCTCTTACGCCCACGGTTAATTTATTAGATAATGCTTTATTGATCCCAAAATGATAAACGGTTAACAGGTCTCCTGTTGCGCTAATTTCCCCAAGATCGAATTCGTAATCCAGATAATCTCTATTCCCTTCCCAAGCCAGAATCGCCAGATCTCTCGGAAAATAAGTAATCAAATCCAGCTCTTGATATATTCCTCCCGAATAATAAATATCCTTGCTGTTTCGCCAACCAAAACTTATCAACTCCAACTGTTCGGTAGCGGTAAAGAAGTCGGTGTTTTTAAGTTCAAATATTTTATTGCGAATTCGTGTATTTATATCTATAGAAGAATTCCCAAAGATGTCGTATGCTGAAACTCCAGAGGCACCGACATTTACATGAATTTGTGAGAGAAACGGGATTCCGTAATGTTTTTTTTGAAATACTTTACTCCCGGGATTCAATAAAAGTGCTTGCGGGATATCTTCCAGACCATACAGTACTTGCTTATTTTGAGCAATAGCTGAAAAGGCCCAAAGGGCAATACAATATGTGAGTAGGATACGCATCGTATTATAATTCGAGATAGTAAGTGGTTTTAGATTGCAGGTTTAGTTCACCTTCGAGATTCGCATTGGATGATGGTATGGTTACTGAAACCACCACTTTAGATGCTTGTGTTAGTTCTGTTATCGCATCTCCCTCAACGTTATGGAGAAATTCGGTAATAACAGGTGATTGAATTGAACCTTCCAATACCGAGGTTTGAGTTACATACGTGGTGTCATTCTGTTCTCCCAAAAATTGAAAAAGCACATCAAAATTTCTTGGTATGCTATTCGTAAACTTAAAATAAAACTCTGCTCTAACGAGGTCATTACTTATACCATCATTTAAAAATCGAAGATCGGTGGTATCTCTTAGTGTTAAAATAGGATTGGAAGTATTGGAATCAAAAAAATCACTTGCTTCGAGGTTAAAATAAATAAGATCGAGCTCAATGACCGGTGTTAGTAATATGTCATCTGCCTGATCAAAGTCGGTATCTTTTACACAACTGGCAAAAAATATAAGTGCCAACGCCAAAACAAAGGGATATGTTAGGTTTTTTTTCATGATTTGGGATCAATTAAGTAACTAACGAACTAACACTAAGAATTATTACTATAAATACTTCTTTATTTCCATAAGTTCGTTCACAATGGTATACTTTTCGGGCAATACTACTTTTCGATAATTATAAAACAGCGTATGCATTCCTACAGCTTCTGCTCCTAAAATATCAGCTTCGAAGGTATCTCCGATCATAATACTTTTGTGTGGCGTTATCTCCGCTTTATCTAAAGCTTTCTTAAATATAACAGGATTGGGCTTTTTTACCCCAGCCTCTTCCGATGTTGTAACGGTTTTAAAAAAAGCATCAATTCCGCTATTCTTTAATTTAAGGTGTTGTACTTCTTCAAAACCATTGGTGATAATATGTAGCTTGTATTTTGGATTGAGGTATTGCAGTATCTCGACAGTTCCATCGAAGAGATGATTGTCGAGCGGCAACTCGTCTATATATGACACGGCAAGAGTATCGATGATATCTAAATGATATGCCTTGTCGAACTCTTTAAAAGCATCGATGAGTCTACCCCTTCGAAGTTCATCTTTGGTAACTCTCTCTTCTCTATAACGCTTCCAATATTCAAAATTTATTGGCTCATAAACTTCCATGAAACTTGAAAGATCAACGTCGATATTGTGGTTTCTGAAAACTCTTTCAAAAGCCAATAATGAGTTTCTATCGAAATCCCACAGCGTATGGTCTAAATCGAAAAAGATATCGGTTATGTTTTCCTTATTCATATTTCTGAAGTTTTTCTGAAAATATAGTACGCCATATTTTATTTTTTTCTGAAGAAGAAAAGTCCCTGTTGGAAAAAAGCATCGAGAAAGTACCATTTACCTTTTCCACCGAAGTGAAGAGAGCATTTACTGTCTTGTTTATTTCGGAAGGATACTTTTTATGAAAAGCAGTGGTACTTATCGCAATTGGATGTATTATTAATGGCGTTTTTATCTCGTAATCTAAATCATAGAATAAAAAAGGTGTACAAGTGCTTGCTCTAAAGCCAACTTCATCCTCATACATCATGGTAAAGTCCTTTTCTACTTCCAGTTCAACCAAATTTCTATAAATATCCGGCAAATTCACTAAGTATTGAGCATTTAGTGAGCTCTGTAAGATTCTGTTAGTTATGTCCTCCATTCCATGTTTCTCGTTTTTGAGCAGATCGTAATTGGTAAGGGCTCTAAATGAGAAAATAAGTCCGACCTCCTTATAATCGGATATAAATTTTACAAGCATCTTAAACCTCAACCTTTTAGTATTTAAACTTTCCTCAAAGAACATAGCATCCCCCAATAAAAAGAACATTGTAAGTTTTGACTTACTCTTCTTTGAAACATTCATAATCCATTTAAACGTATCGAAAGGATCTCTGCGTAATCCAAGCATCGCCTGAGTTCTGTTTATCACGTTGCGCAAACGCAATTTTAAAATGTCCTTCGAATAACTAATAATAGATCTGAAAAAGCCTCGTTGAATGTATGCATAAGGCTTTTTAGCTTCTATAATATTGTGAACTGTTGGTTTTCTTAGCGGAAAATGTTGATTCGGAAAATAACCTAAGAGTAACGTCTTGAATTTATACGCCCAAATATCTACCACGGGTTCCTGTAAGAAACCTTCGTTGTAGGCCAAAGACTCTGAAGCTGTAAATCTACCAAGTCCATCTTTTACATGCGGCAAATATTCTTCATACCTGCTAAGGAGATAGAAACTCGCAGAAAAAATATCGAATGGTAAGGCGCTCTTTTCACTCATTGGAAAAAAGCATTTTGTATTTTCCCAATCCTTTACAACGGTATCAAGACTTTCGAATCCTTGCTGTGTTAATAGTCCATGACTCTGAATAAAAAGTTCGTTTCCCATGGGTTGCTTCCCATAACTTAATTTGGGACCTTCATGTGCTATGAGCTCTTCAATAATAGATGTGAATTGAATTTCGATTCCCAATATTCGTGTACAAATATGTTTAAAAATATACGTGATTCTTGGGGTTAATTTTTGAGTATAAATTAATAACATAAAGGCTACATCAGGTTTTCATCGGCAAAGCTAAAGTACGCTTTTTCAGTAATTATTAAATGATCCAATACTTTAATGTCCAGACTATCTCCGGCAATTTTTATCTTGCGGGTTAATTTCTTATCTGCTTCGCTTGGTTGCAGCGATCCCGACGGATGATTATGTGCAAGAATGAGTGCCACTGCCCCTAATTGTAATGCATTCTTCATGGCGAGCCTAATATCGACTAAGGTTCCCGTAATTCCACCTTTGCTCAATTGCGCAAATCGTAATACTTTATTTGAATTGTTTAAGTATATCACCCAAAATTCTTCATGCGGTAATTCTCCCAAAATAGGTTGCATTAATTCGTAAACAGTAGTGCTTGAAGATATTTTTTTTCGTTCAACCCGCTCTTCTCCCCTACGCCTTCGGCCGAGTTCGAGAGCAGCAGATATAGCAATTGCTTTCGCTTCACCTATTCCTTTAAATCTTTTTAAATCTGAAATGGAAAGTCGACCCAATTCATGCAGGTTATTTTCTACGGAAGCCAATATACGCTGACTCAATGTCACGGCACTTTCGTTGCGACTTCCTGAACCAATTAATATAGCGATTAGTTCGGCATCACTTAAAGCAACCCTTCCTTTTAATAATAATTTTTCTCTGGGGCGGTCGTTTTCATTCCAGCTTTTTATTGAAAAGTATTGATTTTGATCAGACATACAAAAATTCAAAAGTGGGGAGTTGAATTTCTTTTTACTTCGGAAAGTTTTATAAATATATGAAACATATAATTTGTTCGTATCTTAAAGCTTTATTTATAAAAAAAATTAAAGATGAAATCACTATTCGATCAAGAGGCAATCGCAGAAATTCGGCAACGACTGGACAATCTCTCCGAAGATTCTCAAAGACAATGGGGTAAAATGACTCCGGGGCAGATGTTACATCACTGTCAAGGACCATTTAATATTATGCTTGGTAAAAACGATTATGGAATGAAGCCCAACTGGCTGGCACAGTTGCTATTTAAAAAGTCACTTTACAACGATAAGCCTTGGAGAAAGAACCTTCCAACGGCCAAATTTTTAAGAGAAACAGAACCAAGGGATTTTAATGATTCTAAGGAGGGACTGCTTTCTCTGCTGACTGAATTTGAAGGTGAGCGCGATCGAAGTGATTGGGCCCCACATCCAGCTTTTGGAAAATTCACAAAACAACAATGGGGGCAGATGCAATACAAACATCTAGATCACCATTTAAGGCAGTTTGGGATATAAATATATGTAAATTAAAGGAGGGGGTGGTAATCCTGTAAAATTTGTAATTTTCGGAACAAATTTTAGAGTATTGCCGTTACCATTCTTAAAATAGTAAGATCATCAAGAGTAAACAAATTACAAGCCTTTTGAAAAGGGTGGTAATCCTGTAAAATTTGTAATTTTCGGAACAAATTTTAGAGTATTGCCGTTACCATTCTTAAAATAGTAAGATCATCAAGAATAAAGAAATTACAAGCCATTTGAAAGGGGTGGTAATCCTGTAAAATTTGTAATTTTCGGAACAAATTTTAGAGTATTGCAATAACCACACGTTAAGAATTCTGTTATAATTTTAAATTTATAAACGCTTTGTATCCACCACCTCATCACCAATCTCAGGACATTCAGAAAATGATTGAAGTGATTAAAGAATATCCGCTTGGGATATTGGTTTCAGTTCTGGACGGCAAACCACTGTTAACGCATATTCCCATTATATACAATGAGGAAAGTGGAAAGCTGGTTGCACATATTGATAAATTCAATCCGCAAGTGAAGACCCTGAAAGATGGCGCTGAGGTTACCGTAGTTTTCAAAGGTCCCGATACGTATATATCTCCAAGCATTTACACGACAAGGCAGTTGCCAACGTGGAATTATATAATCG
>CBDUGY010000086.1:0-12796 GCA_965367015.1 uncultured Ulvibacter sp. | reverse complement strand
AGATTGGGGAGGTTTAACAATCTGTGGAAATGCGCCATCTTCATTTGAAAGTACAACTCCAGTTCGCACTTTAGCCGTATCCATCCCTAAATTTTTAAACTGATCTGCAGCCACCTCCCAAGCTACCACAACTTCAGCCAAAAAATTGTTATCTACCTCATCACTTTCTTCTGTATAAAGTTTTGTCTTTGAATTGGGGTATAAACTTATTCCACTTGCTGAAATAAAATGAGTTATGTTATGGTCTATTTTCTGAAGGTTTTTATATAATAAGTTCGCAGTGTGTGTTCTGCTCTCCAAAATCACCTTTTTATAGTTTGTTGTCCAACGTTTTGAGATGGTGGCTCCAACCAAATTTATAATTGAAGAAACTCCTACAAAAGCTTTTTCATCTATTTCATCATTATCGGGATTCCAGTAAAATCCTTTGTAATTAGCCTTATTTTCAAGCTTTTCCTTACTTGTGGTCAAATAGTGTACATCAATACCTCCCTCATGGCATAACTCAACAATCCTACTTCCTATAAGACCGGTAGCTCCGGTAATCAATACTTTCATTTTTTTTTATAAAAATTACGGGTTTAGTAGACCAAGACCAAAGGATTTAACGCAACATTGTGAGAAAGAACTCTATTCCTTTATTTTGTAGCTCGAAGCATTTCCCGTTTCCCCGGAGGCCCGGGAAGTCTCTCTACATTAAATCCAACGGCTTGCAACGCTCTCCGCACACTCCCTTTCGCTTAATATGTAACTAAAACGCCTCCAACTTTAAGAGATTGATACATTTTTCTAAAGATAATCTCAGTCCAAAGTTCTGGTTGAACCCGTGCTCCAAAAGCATCGAAATATATAAGATTGAAGGCATTGATTTCTTCTATTTCGGAAAAGAACATTTTCCGCTTGATAAGGGTAAAATAAGGGTTTATTTCTGAAGAAATTTCCCAAGAAGTTGAATGTAGTTGTAAAAATTCGGCATTCGTAACGCCTATTAATTCAGCGTAGTTTAGCTTGCCAAGTTCTGAAGATTCCACAGGATAAGCTTCAACACCGGTATACTTTATTTTGAACTTTTCATTCTGGGCTTCGAGTGATGTTAACAAGGCATTTAAACCGGTCCCAAATCCTATTTCTAAAATGGAAACAGTTTCGCCTGGATGCTCACTTCTATAGTAATCCAAGCCGGATTGAATAAAAACATGGTGCGCTTCAGCAAGCGCACCATGTTTAGAGTGATATTGCTCATTCCATTCCGGTAGATGGATCGTAACCGAACCATCTCCGGTTGTAAGGAATTCACGTTTCAAATTTTATTGCTTTTCAGGAATAAGCACGCCAGAAGAAATAAAAGACAATGTTCTTTTAGGCTCTGTAATTGCTGCAACTTCCGCTGCTGTCTTACCTGCATCTTCAGCATAGTGACGTTGGTCTTCAACACTCATCTCTTCTACAAACGCTTTTCCGTCTACAATCACTTCCTGACCCGCAAGATCTTTCGGCATAAAAAATCCGTAGTCCTTAAATTTAACCATTGCCACTTCATCGCCCATATCCATCTTCATCCAGCAACCTTTATTTTGGCAAACTTCTTTAACTTCCGACTTAAATTTAACGGCAACCGTATCACCTGGCTTTAAATTTTTATATTTTTCTTGGATTTCTTCCTTGGTAAGAACCGCCTCATCGGTGATCTCTTCTCCAATAGATTGGTAATTAATTGCAACTTCTTCAGTTTGTGCTTCAGTTGAAGCTACGTCCTTTTTTTTATCTTCGTTGCAGCCAATTATTAAGAATGATAATACTGCGATAAACAATAGATTTTTCATTGTAAATTTTTCTGAAATTAATAATTAAATAATATACTTCAAATTTATCATAATTTTAGATTTTTTGTGCCCAAAAAAATGAGTATTTTTGCAGCTAAATATCTCTTTCTATGAATTTATCAAAATCACAACTTATAAACATACAAAAAGCTGAAAAATCTAGAATTGACGAGGTTGATTTTGATAATTTGGTATTCGGAAACACCTTTACCGACCATATGTTTGAGTGTGATTTTAAAAATGGGGCATGGCAAGAACCTACCATTAGACCATACGGGCCGCTAACAATTTCGCCTGCCGCTAAGGTATTTCATTACGGACAAGCAGTTTTTGAAGGAATGAAAGCTTTTAAAGACGATAATGGAAGAGTGTTTTTATTTCGACCCGATGAAAATTTTAAACGAATTAATAAATCTTCGAAGCGAATGGCTATACCTGAGTTTCCGGAAGATATTTTTTTCGAAGCCTTACATAAGCTTTTAGAATTAGACAGAGAGTGGGTAAAGCCGGGTTTAGGAAATTCCTTGTATATACGTCCGTTTGTAATGGCAACACAAGTTGGAGTTTCTGCTTCTCCTTCCGATCAATATAAATTCATGATTCTTTTGTCTCCCGCCCAGGCCTACTATACCGGCGATGTTCGAGTAGTAATTGCTGAAGAATACAGTCGCTCTGCGAATGGTGGCGTAGGTGCTGCTAAAGCTGCCGGAAATTATGGAGCACAATTCTTTCCTACAAATCTAGCGAGACAGAAAGGGTTTCAGCAAGTTATTTGGACTGACGCCAATGAACATAAATATTTGGAAGAAGCAGGTACTATGAATGTTTTCTTCAGGATCAACGATACATTATTAACTGCACCAACCAGCGATCGAATTTTAGACGGTGTTACTCGAAAAAGTGTGATCAAATTAGCAGAAAGAGATGGAATCCCTGTAGAAGTAAGACCAATATTGGTAAGCGAACTTATAGAAGCTGCAAAAAACGGAACTCTAAAAGAAATCTTTGGTGCCGGAACTGCTGCGGTAATAAGTCCGGTGAGTGCTTTTGGCTATCAAGACAAAGTTTATGATCTACCACCTACTTCCGGGGGTTATTCTGCAAAATTCAAGAAAGAATTAATGGATATACAGTACAACAAATCTGAAGATCCGTTTGGATGGCGTTACGAAGTATAATCGCCCTATTCCCTACCTTGTCAAAAGTGTAAAAATACTTGTAGTCTGAAAAATCTCTGAAACTTCACCTAGTAATAATTATTTCTCCAAGATAGATTTGATATTGGGTTTAAAGTAATTAGGCCCCTTTAAAACTTTTCCGTCTTCGCGATAAATTGGTTTACCATTGGCACCCAACTTACTCATATTACTTCGCTGAATTTCATTAAAAACTTCTTCAATCTTATGTTGCATACCGTGTTCGATAATAGTACCGCACAATATATAAAGCATATCTCCCAGGGCATCCGCAACCTCGACTAAGTCGTTATTATTTGCCGCTTCCAGGTATTCTTCGTTCTCTTCTCGCATTAATTCGTACCTAAGTAGATTCTTTTTAATATCAAGGTCGGCTGTAGGCTTATCTTTTATTCCCAAGCCAAAGGCTTTATGAAACTCGTGTACAGCGGCTATTTTGTCTTTCATATTTATTTCCCACTACTGTGGTTATTTTTTAAATTAAACTTTAACTCCACACCGGTGGGTATCTCTAAGTAAAAATCTTCTAAAAAGTAAGCTCAACTTTCACTTATTCTAACATTGCTCATCAATGAAAGATAACAGAAGTATATTGCATCATTTCAAATTTGTATTTTTGCAATTGTAAAACTACAAATTTATGTTTAGTACCGGTCAATGGATCTTCGCTCTTTTATTTGTCATTGCTTTTATTGTACTTATGTTTTTCAGCTACCGGAAAGATAAGAAGCTTCATAATAAACATTATAAAGGGAGTTTTTGGATTCTGATAGGTTTTTTAGTTTTTGTCGGCTTGTTGCTGCTTATAAAAACATTGTTAAAGGGTTAAAAAAAAAGACTGTCCGAAGACAGTCTTTCAATATTGTAAGTGTAGAAAAATATTAATTTTTCGCAGGTAAATTGCTATAGTTCTTAGCGTATTCTAACATTTGAGACTCAAAAGACTCAGGTTGCACAACACTAATACTTTCAATCTCGCCATTATCATCCATTTTCGGAACTAATACCGGATTTACGAAGCCGCTGTAAGGTGCAGAAGTAAATTGCTTATTACGCTCTAAAACTTCAGCATGCAACGCCTGATCTACTTTTACTCCATAGCCTTCAACTAAGGCTTCAACAGCTGCATAATCTCCTTCAGATTTTATACGTTGCGTTTCACGAAGTAGTTCTCCGAATAAAGAATGTAATTTTTCGTAATCATTGATCTTGAAATAAGTTTTTCCATCGCGAGTCACTTTTTCGATCACATTATCGGCTTTCCCCTTTTCGTAAGCCCAAGCAGAAACCCACTGACGGTTACGCATGTGAGCCTCCTCAACATCGTCACCTAAATTCAAGCGAATTAACTGAGTCATCAAACCATTTCTAATGTATCCGTCATAAGCAGCAGTACCAACTTTTTTCCAGTCGTCTACCAAGCCTAATTCTTGTATCTTAGGATTATACAGATAATATAGTCCAACTAAGTCTGCGCGTCCCTCTTCCAACGTAGAGGCATAGTTCTTAAGTGTTTCTTTTGTTTCACCAACGCCCGGATTTAACTGTCCGGATGCGTGCCCGATAACCTCATGCAATGCCGTATGCAGTTTATCGCCTATTTGCCCGTATTCCTTTTCTAAGGCTTCTTCCTCTTCATCATGTACAAATTCTGCCAACCGTCCTGTACTACCTGCATTATTATATGCGTGAATAATATTTCCGAGAGAAACTGACTTACTACCTACGGCAGCACGAATCCAGTTAGCGTTTGGTAAATTAACTCCAATTGGAGTACTTGGTGAAGCATCTCCCGCCTCTCCAGCTACATTAACTACTTTGTAAGTAACTCCAACAACATTTTTCTTCTTATGCTCTTCCATTAAGGGAGAGTTGTCTTCAAACCACTGTGCATTTTCTGAAAGAACCGCCATTTTTTGAGACATATCGAAATCTTTTATCTGAACAATAGTTTCGTAAGAACCTCTATATCCCAGCGGATCGTTATATACTTCAATAAAACTATTGATATAGTCGATATTACCTTCGGTAGCAGCAGTCCAAGCCACATTATAATCATCCCAAGTTTGTAAATCTCCTGTTTTGTAATACTTAATCAACAATCCAATCGCATCTCCTTGTGCTTTATTTTCAGCAACTCCCTGTGCTTTTTCAAGCCAAGAAATAATTTTGTCGATAGCTGCGCCGTATAAGCCTCCCGACTTATACACGCGTTCTTTTAACTGCCCGTTCTCTTTGACTAACTGCGAATTAAGTCCGAACGATAATGGTTTGTCCGGATTTGGAGATTTTTTTGCTTTGTAGAAATTCTCAACGTCTTTATTGGTGACATTAGGGCCGTAAAAATTTACTGCGGAAAGTGCCACATTATCGACACCTTTCCCCTGATTCACTTTCTTTGAATCCTTATCGTTGAAAATAACATCGAAAGCTTCACCTTCGAGTGTTGAATTCGTATCTGCAAGTAAAGTT
Organism: uncultured Ulvibacter sp.; assembly: GCA_965367015.1. Classification (GTDB taxonomy): domain Bacteria; phylum Bacteroidota; class Bacteroidia; order Flavobacteriales; family Flavobacteriaceae; genus CAXBES01. The sequence goes on along the minus strand of CBDUGY010000086.1, from coordinate 7,305 downwards.
TTTAAATATTCCGAAGAAAACTCTGGCTTGATTTTATCATTCGAATAGTGGTGGTGTATCCCGTTAGAGAACCAAACACGCTTCATATAGGTAACGAAATTCTTCCAGTCTTCCGAATCTTTATCTCCTGAATAATTTGTGTAAACATTTTCTAAGGCTTTTCTAATGGTTAAATTATGACGGTAATTTTGATCCCACATGATATCACGTCCTTCCAATCCGGCTTGTACCAGATAATACACAAGTTTTTGTTCTTTTAAAGAAAGTTGTTCCCAACCGGGAATTTGATAACGCAACACCTTAATATCGGCGAATTGCTCTACCATATAATTAAAGTCGTCAGTCTTTACTTCTGCAACCTCTGGTTCTGCCTTATCTTTTTTCTCATCAGCGCAAGAAAAAAACAGTAACCCACTCATAGCCATTGCTATAAAAAAAGTATTCTTCATTTTAAGATTTTATTGGTTTTCAGCAAATGTAGCAAAATATTAAATGTTAAAAATGATTATCTTAGCACAAATAAATAAATTCCCCATAGCATGAAATTGTTAAAATACCTATTATTCCTCGTTCTTATAATTCTTATTGGCGGAGCGATCTATTTCGCGACAAAAGATGGAAGTTATGACGTTGCTGAAACTAAAATCATGGAAGCCCCTGCTGAAGTGGTTTATAATAATGTTAAGGACTACAAAAATTGGCAGGAATGGGGGCCTTGGATGAGCTTAGATCCGGACATGAAAATTCATTATGCTGAAAAGACAGAAGGTGAAGGTGCTTCTTATTCCTGGAATAGTGAACATATGGAGGTTGGAGATGGTGCAATGAAGACCACTAAAGTAATTCCGAATAAAGAAATAAATCAAGTAATTACCTTTAATACTCCAATCGGTGATTCGAAAAGTGAAGTATACTGGAGATTCGAAAATGCTGAAACACCGGGACAGTCCAATGTAACGTGGGGTATGAAAGGTGAACAGTCGTTCATGGAAAAGGTTTTTATGTCTTTTCAGGAAGATGATATGGAAACAGGTATTTCGAAGATGTTTCAACAAGGTTTGGAGAGCTTAGAAAAAGTCGTTGTAAAGGAAATGAAAGAATTTTCAATCAACGTCGATGGTATCACTCAATATGGCGGAGGCTATTATATGTATATGACTACCGCAGCAAACCAAAATGAAATTGGTGCTAAAATGGGTTCAATGCTTGGACAAGTAATGGGATATATGGAGAGCAATGCAATAAAGTCTTCAGGAATGCCATTTACGATTTACAATCAGATTGACGATCTGAATAATACTGTAATTTTTTCGACGGCTATCCCGGTAGCAGAGAGAGTTATTACTCCAAGTGGAAGTCCTGTTGTTTGTGGTTATATGGAACCTGTTACCGCTTTAAAGACTACCTTAAAAGGAAATTATGAAAATCTTCCAACAGCGTATGATAAAGCCATGGGATACATAGCCACTAACAATTTAAAAATGCATCCAACGGCAAAAATGTTCGAGGTATATAGTACAGATCCGGGAGAATTTCCTAATCCGGCAGACTGGATGACCGAAATTTATATTCCGGTTATTCAGGTACAAGGAGATAACCAACGCTAAATGAAACAACTTTTACTGGTTTTTGTAGGTGGCGGACTGGGGAGTACTTTACGGTATTGGATTGGCAAATATCTCAACAGTGCCGAAGACGGTATTCCTTACGGAACATTTGCAGCAAATGTCTTGGGTAGCCTCCTCATAGGCATCATTTTAGGCTTAGCATTAAAAAACAACTCGTTATCGAATAATACAGTGCTCTTTTTAGCCACGGGCTTTTGTGGCGGTTTTACTACCTTTTCAGCCTTTGCTTACGAAAATCATGTCTTCTTAAAATCGGGAGATTTTATGACCTTTGCACTGTATACTATTGGAAGTTTTATACTCGGTTTTGCTGCTGTTTTCTTCGGAATCTGGCTGGTAAAGTTCTTCTAGTGCTTTCCATACTCTTTAACTCCAGCTTCGATTCTTACTAACAAATCATTTTGTTTAGGGGGAATAGGGCAAGAATATTTAGAGTTATATGCACAGTAAGGATTGTAGGCCTTATTAAAGTCTAGTATAATCGTATCGCCTGCTGGAATCCGAGCGTCTAAGAACCGACCCCCACCGTAAGAACCATTGCCACTGGTAAGATCAGTAAATGGTAAAAACAGATAGTCTTCATAACCTTCCTCTGTTTCATAAGAAGTACTTTGATACAATTCTAATTTGAAATCTTTACCTTTTAAAGTAAAATAAGCTTCACCGTATTTGACATATTCCGGTAAACGATCTGTAGTTGTAGGCATCAAAAATGGTTCTTCATTGGGCGTACGTACAAATGAAGCCTCCACTCTAAAATCTAAATTAATAGGATAGAATATCAAGCCAGAAAAATCTTCGAGATCGTGCGCCTCCAGTATAGTTGTTTCAGGATCACTAAAAGTTTTATTTTCGGAAATCTGATACGCTTTTATCTCTTCGACAATTTCCGTTTGAGCATCTGTATTTAAATATAGAAAGAATAGGAAACACCCTAATATATACTTCATAGGAAATCGTTTTTGGTAAAAATAGGAAAGTTATTGTAAACTTTTCTATAGTATTGCTTTTGAAAACCACATTGATGATTTCAAAATTCGTAATCTTCTTTTTCTTGATCGTCTTCGCACTTCCGGTAACCTTTGCACAATCTATTAAGGTTGAGAAAAAGGCATTAGACTTTCTGGCTACTGAAGAAAAGATTAATGTGTTGTTTGCCTACAATGAAATTCTTTATAATCGAGATGATCTAACCGAACTAGATTTTTTAGCCCATATACATGACAAGGTTACAACACATGGAACCGCCAATATGGCAAGAGAGTGGAGAGAAGATTTTCTAAAAGCCAAATCAGAAACCTGGCCTGCCGCTTTTGTAGAAGTCTTAAATGAACAATTAAAAAAATACAAAAATGCCCCAACTTTCGTGTTGAATGACGCCGAAGCTAATTATATAATGGTGATCCATACTCATAGAATGAATTTTGGGTATGATGCCGGAATAATAAAATCTCCGGCCCAGGCCGAAATTGATATCTATTTCTATAAAGCATCAGATAAAGAAAACTTTATTACTAAATCGAAAGTAAGTGAGGCAAAGGGGATTTATAATGAAAGTCGGTATAAAAATGAGTTGTGGCCACGACCATCTCTCGCAAGCATTCAGAATTTATACGAGCGTGTGGCACCAAATCTGGCTAAATCCCTTCGTAAAATCGTAAAGTAAACCATATGAATCCTCATTTAATACTGATAAATGCTGTTTCTGGTCTTCAAATCCACGAAGGAATAGCTCAAAACATCGATACTTATACGAAAGCAAACTTATTTCTGTCAAGGTTTATTTTACAGTCATAGACAATTTCGCCAAGGCTTTAAAAAGAGTGGTCGACTAATTTCTTTTTTCAGTTTTTAGTTCAGAAAGATATTTTTACTACATTTGAGAAGAAATATTTAAATAATGAATACAAGAACATACACCATTCAGAATTTCTGTGTTGTCACTAAATCGAGACACAAGAGGCAGGGTATGTACTTATTATAGCGAAATAAATTTATTCAATATAAAAACGTCCCGCCTTTCAGCGGGACGTTTTATTTTTATTAACCACTAACTAACCATGAAAAAGATTTACAATAATTATATAGCCAACTTTCACGGACTTTCCCGCGAGATATGGCTATTGTCATTGGTGACATTTATCAATCGGGCAGGAGCCATGGTTATTCCTTTTCTGTCCCTATACCTTGTAAATGCAAAAGGATTTACACTCCCTCAAGTGGGATGGATTATGACCAGTTTCGGAGTGGGGTCACTTGTAGGGACATGGATTGGAGGAAAATTAACCGATACCATAGGTTTCTATAAAGTTATCGTATTGAGCCTGTTTATGGGTGGAATTGGATTCATTCTACTTCAGTTTTTAGATACCTTCTACGGATTTTGCGCAGGTATATTCTCACTAATCTTAGTAGCAGACGCCTACCGTCCGGCTATTTTTGTAGCGGCAGACACCTATAGTAAGCCCGGGAATGTTACCAGAAGCATTACTCTTATCCGATTAGCCATCAATTTGGGATTTTCTATAGGTCCGTTGATAGGAGGAATTATTATTGCCACGATTAGTTATTCATCGCTTTTTTGGATCGACGGAATTACCTGTATGCTCGCATCCATAGGATTATTCATTTGGTTAAAGCCTAAAAAAGTAAAAATCGATGAAACTGAAGAACCGATTGTTAAAGAAGGGATCCCACCTTATTTAAACTGGTTGTTTATGCTTTTCTTTTTAATTATGGTGACCAATGGGGTGACCTTCGTACAATACTTTAGCGTTATGCCCTTATATTATGAAAAAGCACATTTCTTAACTGAGGACCTTATAGGCTGGCTATTCTTTATCAATGGAGCATTGATCGTTATTTTTGAAATGCCCTTAATAACCTGGCTGGAAAAGAAAGATCTCTCTAAAACAATGGCGACATTTTGGGGAATCGCTTTTTTGGCTTTGAGCTTTATTGTGCTTAATCTAACAACCTGGAGCGGCATACTTGTGGTGTCCATGATACTTATGACTATTGGAGAAATGATTGGTTCACCCTTTTCTAATGCTTTGGCACTTGAAATGGCTCCAAAAGGTAGAAAAGGCAGCTACATGGGGTTGTACAGTATGAGTTTTTCTATTTCGCATATCGTTGGGCATAATGGAGGTATGAATTTAGTCGACAATTTCGGATTTGATAACACCTGGTTCTATATTACGGTATTTTTAATCATAATCGGGGTTCTTGCTTTGTGGCTTCATAAGTTACTTAAGAAATCGGCTATCTTTATACCCTCTGAAACAAAGATTTAAAAAAAAATAAATTAAAATAAAGTCATGAAAATTTTACTTACTATAGTTGTTTTCTTCGGAATCATTTCCTGCGGAAATCCGGTCGAGAAAAACACCTTCACATCTGAAGCAAAAGAAACTCTGGTAACGAAAAGCTATCCGAAGTTAGATACAACGCGATATAACGTTGCTTTTTTAATAATGGATGGGGTTTTTAATACTGAACTAACTGCCCCTTATGATATATTCCAACATACAATTTTTAGAGAGAACATAAAGGCGATGAATGTATTTACTATAGCCAATACGGATGATTATATTACCAGTTTTGAGGGTATGCGTATTCTTCCTGATTTTAACTATTTGAAAGACAGTATACCACGAATAGATATTTTAGTAGTACCAAGTGCCGAACATCATTTAGATACAGATCTTGAAGATGAGAGGATGATCGCATTTGTACAAAAAGTTGATAAAGAAGCTCAATTTATAACCTCCCATTGTGATGGCGCTTTTGTTTTAGCGAAAGCGGGACTTTTGGAGAATGTAATATCTACTACTTTTCCAAGTGACATAGACGCAATGCGAAAGATGTTTCCGGGGCTCGACATAAGAAAAGAAGTTTTATTTGTTCACGATGGAAAATACATTACCTCTGCCGGAGGTGCCAAAAGTTTTGAAGCAGCGCTATACTTATGTGAATATATGTATGGTAAAAAAATAGCCCAATCCTTAGCAGGCGGGCTTGTAATTGATTGGAATCTCGATAAAATTCCTCATCTAATTATTGAGAAATAGATTATTTTCTATTGTCCTTACGCTGTTCTTTTACTCTTATTTTCTTCATCATTTGTTTCGAAATTAAAACTGAGTCCAAGCAAGAAATAAGTAATCCAATACTAAAGATTAGAAACATGAATCGCACAAACGTATCTCCAAAAAATTCTAACCCGGTAAATCCCAGCGCCAAAGTTAATAGAGTTCCAATTAAAAAATGAGATGTATATTTCTTCATGATATTTGCTTTTTAATATTACTTAAAAGTAATTTATATTGTTGCACATTAATCATAAGGAAAAGTCAATTGTACAAAGTTTAACAAACTGAAGCCGTTTTCTTAATAATTTTATAAGGGTTTAATTGCGCTATTCTTTACCACCTGTGAAAGAACGATCTGAGTCTTAGTTTCACCATAAGTAATTAATTGATCAATAAAAGTTTCCAGGTGCTTTTGATTCTTTAAAACTACTTCCATCACTATATTTTCGTTTCCGGTTACTCTATAGCAATTTAGAACTTCATCGTAGGTGATTACCTTTTCAAGAAAAGGTTTCAATTTGCCCATAAAAGCGCGTAATGTTATGATAGCTTTTAACTGATAGCCGGTTTCAAACGAAGAGACAACAGTATTGTATCCCTGGATGATACCTACATCTTCCATTTTCCTAATCCTTTCGGAAACGGCAGGAGAACTTATGCCAACATGCCTTCCAATTTCAGCATTTGAGAGTCTGGCATTTTTTTGTAAATAATTCAAAATTTTCCAATTAAGCGAGTCTATTTTCATATTAAAGCAAATAGTTTAAAAAAACATATTATTTAAAGTAAATATACAATATTACTTTAAAATCGAAAGTTAATTATGTTGTCTTGTTATTAAATTTGGTATGCTATTGAAAAAGAATACTTTATTAAAATGATACCGTCAGTCCCAAATAAATTTCCGCATTCGCCTATCTATCAAAAGGCGATGGATATTTTTGCTTTATCTCGAAGTATTTCCGGATATCTTATTCACGATTTATCTCATTTAAACAGTAAAGGTTCAGAAGATCCTCATATTTACTTTACAGGTGATATTGTACAACAGTCTGTTTCATTAGCTCCTGAAATATTAAAAGCGGAAAATGAGACTTTTTCAGAAGAGAAACATAAGTATGCCGCCTCCGTTATCCGCCTCACCAATTTGCTGTATAAAAATTGTGAGCGCTTGGAACATGTTAACAGCAATGGAAAAGATTTTCTTCCTATTCTTCGCAAAGAATTAAAAAAATTCCGAAAGCTACAGCGCACCTGGATGCTAACGCTCTAATTTCAGCTTTCTCAACCGGACTGGCGTTTATTCCACAAGCTTCTTTACCAAAATTTCAAAATTTAAATCAAGTGTGATCTGGATAAATTGAATCATTTCTACACACTTTAAATGAACCCCAACGGCTTCACACAGGATAAGCGATTCGCACACTTTTCATAAACGAAAAGCGGCTGAAGAGTTTTGCTAGACCGTTGAGATCCTGCGGCTTCGCACAGGATAAGCGATTCGCACACTTTTTACAAAGTAAAAAGTGGCTGAAGAGTTTTGCTAGACCGTTGAGATCCTGCGGCTTCGCACAGGATAAGCG
>CBDUGY010000085.1:0-13060 GCA_965367015.1 uncultured Ulvibacter sp. | reverse complement strand
TAGGGATCACCGCGCAGCGGTAATCCCTATTTATTTTAAGTTCGAGTTTAATAGCTTGAGTAAATTTTGGAAAGAGCAAATGTCTAACACGCAGGGTTTGCTAGATCAATTGATAGTGCGGCCTATTTATTTATCGGCTTAGTCCAAAATCTCTTGAGTTAATAATGTCAATAATATACGAGCTACGTATTCCTTAATAATTTCCTGAGATGGTATTTAATATAATAGTGAATAGCTTTATATTAAAATAAAGGTTGCATCTTAGACACTACTATTTTCGATACATTGAATAAATTCGAGTTTATTTATAGGAATTTTTACTTGTTTAATAGTAGTTTTGAAACTGTCAGGATGTAGTTTATCCCGTTAAATTACTTTTAAACTAAATTTTATATGTAACCCGCTCAATAATAGCAAATACAGGCTTACAACTTTTTTATTCTTGCAGATTAACTAAATTATTTTATATCTTTAAACCTTAAACTAAAAACAAACTTTAAGTCGATAGCAATGAAAAAATTATTTTCTATTATGGCAATTGCCGCACTAGTTTTTGCGGGAACTCTCACTGCAAAAGCAGCAGTAGCTCAATCTACGCCAACCAGCGTTCAAACTTTAGCGACATCAGCTACAGTTTCATTTATTCAAGATGAACCAGCGGCTTCTGCCGATGAAGAATTAGGATGGCACCAAAATTTGAAACAGCGTTTCATAGAAGGAGGTCCCGGCTTTATGGGGATTGTTTTACTATGTTTAATTCTTGGACTAGCAATTGCTATCGAGAGAATTATTTATTTAAATCTTTCAACAACTAATACTCAGAAGTTGGCTGAAAACGTTGAAGATGCACTGAACAGTGGCGGAATTGAAGCGGCTAAGGAAGTTTGTAGAAATACAAAAGGACCTGTTGCATCAATTTATTATCAAGGTTTAGATCGGGCAGACGAAAGTATTGAAGCTGCTGAAAAAGCAGTTGTAGCTTATGGTGGTGTTCAAATGGGTCAATTAGAAAAAAATGTATCTTGGATCTCATTGTTTATTGCACTTGCTCCTATGCTTGGTTTCATGGGAACGGTAATTGGTATGATCTTGGCTTTTGATAAAATTGAAGCCGCCGGTGATATGAACCCGTCTCTTGTAGCAGGGGGTATTAAAGTAGCACTTTTAACTACTGTATTCGGTTTAATTGTTGCGATTATTCTTCAAATTTTTTATAACTATATTATCGCTAAGATCGATAGTATTGTTAACAGTATGGAAGATGCTTCAATTACGCTAATTGATATGTTAGTGGACTACAAAAACAAACGATAATCTAAAACACACCTCATAATGGGTTTACATAAAATTTTAAAAATAGTAGCATTGATCCTGAGTGTTGTGGGCATCGTATTTTTAGCGATGATAGTGGCCAAAGGAGACGATGCTGTTAGAGAAACCGGATATGGATTAGATGGATTCTTGTACGTGGCTTATATAACCTTCGCATTAATTCTTCTAATGGTAATAATATTTGTTTTGAAAGGCATATTCTCAGGAGATGTTAAAAAGACACTTGTATCTGTTGGAGCGTTTTTAGCGATAGTGGTTATATCCTATGTGATGGCGGATGGAGTTGAAACAACTATGCGGGACGGAGAAATCCTCTCAGCCAGTGGTTCGAAATGGGTAAGTACAGGTCTCTACGTATTTTATATAATGGCTGTACTTGCAATTGGAGCCATGGTATTGAGCGGAATTAAAAAAATAACAACAAAGTAATGGCTAGAAGAGCAACACCAGAAGTAAATGCAGGGTCTATGGCAGACATCGCATTCCTGTTGCTTATTTTTTTCTTAGTAACTACTACTATTGAAAAGGATAAGGGGATTGCCAGACAATTGCCGCCTAATGAAGAGATAGAAGATCCACCAATTATTAGACAACGAAACTTGTTTATAGTTAATGTGAACAAGAATGATCAGTTATTGGTTGAAGAAGAATTAATGGAGCTTAAAAATTTAAGACAAGCAGCCATTGATTTTCTTGACAATGGTGGTGCTGCGGCCGGAAGTCCGGAATACTGTAACTACTGTAAAGGAAAAAGAAATCCGGAGTCTTCAGACAATCCGGATAAGGCAGTTATTTCTGTTCAAAATGACAGGTTAACATCATACAAGATGTATATCGCGGTTCAGAATGAACTCGTTGCAGCCTATAATTTCTTGCGAGATAGAGAATCCCAACGATTATACGGATTCAAATTTACCGAAGTCAAGAAAGCTATCGATGAAGGTAATTACCAAGGAAATGAAGAGGCAGCTCAAGAAAAACTCGAAGCTATTCAGAAATTATTCCCTTTAAAACTTTCTGAAGCGGAACCAAAAAGTAAAGGATCATAAATTAAGAGGAAACTATGTCAAAATTCACAAAGAAAAAGGGAGGAGAATTACCTGCGGTGAATACTGCTTCGCTGCCTGATATCGTATTTATGTTATTGTTCTTTTTTATGGTTGTAACTGTATTGAGAGATAATGACCTGCTGGTAAAGAACACCTTGCCGAAGGCAGATCAGGTTGAAAAGCTAAAGAAAGATCGATCGGTATATATTTTTGCCGGTAAGCCCAGCGCTCGCTATCAAGATAAATATGGTAAGGAAGGTAAGATTCAAATTGGTGATAAATATACAGACATTTCGAATTTGAAATTTGCGTTAACTGAGGCAAGACAGAAATTACTGCCGGAACTTCAGGATAAAGTAATGGTAGCGTTAAAAGTAGATGAAGAAACTAATACAGGCCTCGTATCCGATATTAAACAAGAATTACGAGATCTTAACATGTTAAAACTAATCTATATTACGGCGCCAGGTAATGAAGTAAATAATTAAACTTTCTTAGATTAAAACTGATACGCCTTGTTCTATCCTTTTTGGAACAAGGCGTTTTTAGTAAAAAACATTTTCAAAAAGCAGAAAAAAATGAATAAAGCAGTGAAGACCTGTATTGCCGGATTCATTGTATTGTGGTGCTTCCAGAGTATTGCTCAGGAAGAACTGGCTGAACCTGTCGTGGATTCATTGTATAGAGAAGATCAGTTTTATATAGGCGCAACTTATAATCTCATTCTCAATGCGCCGACCGATGTTGAGGTGAGAGGCTTAACAGGAGGTATTCAGTTTGGCTATATGAGAGATATGCCGCTAAATAAGAGAAGAAATGTCGCCATTGCGGTGGGAGCGGGACTTTCTCTGGATGACTTTGGCCAGAATTTATTTATTGGTGAAACTGCTGACGAGCAAACGATTTTTACAGTGCTAAGAGATGAAGAGGTTGACTATAACCGGAATCGCTTCGGAATGTCTGTCATTGAAGCACCATTACAGTTTCGTTGGCGTACTTCTACTCCAAGTACCTATAAATTTTGGAGGGTCTATGCGGGATTTAGAGTTGGTTACGCTTTTCGTTATAAATCGGTATTCAAACAACCCGGGAATAATGTGAATCAGACCGATATCCCTGAATTCGATCCCGTACGTTTAGGAGCGACTTTAAGCTTCGGATATAATACATTTAACTTCTTTGCGTATTACTCCATTAATCCATTTTTTAAAGACGCCGTTACTACAGAGGGTGAAAAAGTGGATTTCCGAACTATCAAGATAGGACTGATGTTCTATATCCTATAACCAGAAATTAAGTAATATGAGCTGGGGTAATAATCCTATGAAAAACCCCACTATTAATTCTGGATAGGAATGAGATTTAGTGTGCAACCTCGAGGAAGCGACCCAACCATTAATTATAAAAAAGGCGCTTATGCCCAGCAATGCATTTACTTTAAAATGAACGCTTAGTGCAATCAAAAACATCGTTACACCAGCAACTCCCATTTGATGAAGACTGATTCTAAATTTGAAGAACACCATCAATAGGGCAGTTATTGCTGAAAACAAAATGCCTACAAAAAAATAGTACAATTCCGGACTGTCGAAAGGGTCGAATACCATTTTAATGATGAGCAATAATAATAAAGCCTGAATCATTAACGGAAATTTTCGTTCCTTGACTTCAGAAAGATTGATCGATGAAACTATGGAAAGGTTTTTCAGTAAAAAAAAGGTTATAATCGGGATAAATAGTGTAACAATTGCCACCGCCAGTATTCTGGCTTGAATAAATTCAGGTTCAACATAACGAGGGGTAATAACATAGTAAATTATTGTTCCCAACAAAGGCATAAAGAGGGGGTGGAACAAATAGGCGGCGATACGTAAAAACCAATTCATTATATCTCTTTTCTAAGTCTTGCCACAGGTAAATCTAACTGCTCTCTATACTTGGCAACTGTACGACGGGCAATAGGATATCCCTTTTCCTTTAAGACTTTGGCAAGCTTATCATCGGTAAGGGGTTTACGCTTATTTTCTTCACCGATAGTCATTTCTAGGATTTTCTTTATTTCTTTAGTCGAAACATCTTCGCCCTGATCATTTTTCATAGACTCACTAAAGAATTCCTTGATAAGTTTTGTGCCATAAGGAGTATCCACATATTTGCTATTAGCAACACGTGAGACCGTTGAAATATCCATATTAATCTTATCCGCAATATCTTTTAAGATCATTGGTTTTAACTTTCGCTCATCTCCAGTGAGAAAATACTCTTCCTGCATGTGCATTATGGCATTCATAGTTACAAATAATGTTTGTTGTCGCTGTTTGATGGCGTCAATAAACCATTTTGCTGCATCTAATTTCTGTTTGATAAACATAACAGCATCTTTCTGTGATCTGGATTTATCCTTAGATTCCTTATAGCCCTTTAACATATTAGTATACTCCCTAGAAACATGTAATTCGGGGGCATTTCTACCGTTCAGGGTTAAATCTAGTTTACCGTCAACAATTTTAATGGCGAAATCGGGAACAACGTGTTCCACCATTCTTGTATTACCTGAATAAGTTCCTCCGGGTTTGGGATTTAAACCTTCAATTTCATGGATTGCATCCCTAAGTTGGTCTTCTGAAATATCGAACTTCTGCAGTAACTTTTTATAATGCTTTTTTGAAAAATGATCGAATGCTTCCTCCAAAATTGCTATGGCTAAACTCACTGAAGGTTTGGGTTCTCTACGCTCTAACTGAAGTAGCAAACATTCCTGAAGGCTTCTAGCACCAACTCCGGCAGGGTCTAATCCTTGAACGATCCTTAAGACTTTTTCGATTTTTTCTTCAGTAGTATAAACATTTTGGGTAAACGCTAGATCATCAACAATATCCTGAAGATCTCTTCGTATGTAGCCACTCTCATCGACGCTCCCAACTAAGAACATAGCAATTTCCTCTTCTTCATCGTTCAATCTATAAGTGCTCAATTGTTCTAGAAGTCTCTGATTAAAAGAGGTTCCGGAAGCATAAGGCATCTGTTTATCCTCGTCATCGGCACTATAATTATTCGCAGAAAGCTTATAACTGGGTGTCTCATCATCACTTAAGTAATCATCAACATTTATATCTGTTTCTATAATTTCATTCCCATCATCATAATCCTCGTCAAAATTGTCATTATCGAAATCTTCATCAAACGATTCTTCTTCCTCTTTTCCACCTTCTAAAGCAGGGTTCTCTTCCATTTCTTGAGAAATACGCTGCTCGAAAGCCTGTGTGGGAAGTTGTATCAACTTCATCAACTGGATTTGTTGAGGCGATAGTTTCTGTGAAAGTTTAAAGTTTAATTGCTGCTTTAACATTGTTCTTTTTCTTACTTATAAAGTTAAAAAAAACTAACTACTTTATGAGTGAAGTAGCTAGTTTTAATATAAAGTTGTGAAAAATGACTTTCCTTTAAAATTCGGCATTTCCAGGGAAACGAGGATAAGGAATTACGTCCCTTATATTACCCATACCAGTAACGAATTGCACCAGACGCTCAAATCCCAATCCGAAACCACTATGGACGGCGGTACCAAACTTCCGAAGTTCTAAATACCACCAAAGCTCAGCTTCTTCAATTCCCATAGTTTCCATTTTCTTTTTTAACACGTCGTAGCGTTCCTCTCGTTGAGAACCTCCCACAATCTCACCAATTCCCGGAAAAAGTACATCCATGGCTCGTACAGTTTTTCCATCGTCATTGAGGCGCATGTAGAACGCTTTAATTTTTGCCGGATAGTCGAATAATATCACCGGACATTTAAAATGTTTTTCTACCAAGAAACGTTCGTGTTCACTTTGTAGATCGGCTCCCCATTCCTCTATCAGATATTTAAACTTTTTCTTTTGATTAGGCTTGGAACGCTTTAAGATCTCAATGGCTTCAGTATAAGTTACCCGCTTAAAATTATTGTCTATAATAAACTGTAGTTTTTCGCGTAAGCTCATATCACTTCGCTCTGCCTGAGGTTTGCTTTTTTCATCCTGAAGTAACCTCTCTTCTAAAAATTCAAGATCATCTGCACAATTCTCTAAAGCGTATTTTACAACATATTTAATAAAGTCTTCTGCCAGATCCATATTAGCATCAAGATCGTTGAAGGCCACTTCGGGTTCAATCATCCAGAACTCAGCAAGGTGACGTGAAGTATTAGAGTTTTCTGCACGAAATGTAGGTCCGAAGGTATACACTTTCCCCAGTCCCATTGCGTAGGTTTCAGCTTCTAATTGTCCACTTACCGTTAGGTTGGTTTCCTTTCCGAAGAAATCTTCTTTATAGTTAATTGTTCCGTCCTCATTGAGTGGCGGATTTTTTTGATCTAATGAACTTACGCGAAACATCTCCCCGGCACCTTCAGCGTCGCTTCCGGTTATAATAGGAGTGTGCATATAGTTGAAACCATTTTTCTGAAAATACTCGTGAATGGCGAAGGCTAATTTTGAACGCGTACGCATCACTGCACTGAATGTATTGGTGCGAACACGTAAATGTGCTTGCTCTCTTAGTGTTTCTAAAGTGTGTCGCTTTGGAGATAGAATAGTAAGCTTCACATCTTCCGGATCTGCCTCTCCTAAAATCGAGACATCGTTCACCTGAATTTCAACCGACTGCCCTTGACCCTGACTCTCAACTAAAACTCCTTTCACTTTTATAGCAGCTCCAACAGTTATTTTTTTAAGAATTTCTTCCTCAAATTTCTCAAAATCAACAACACATTGCAGATTCTTAATAGTTGAGCCGTCATTAACAGAAATAAAACGATTACTTCGGAAAGAACGTACCCATCCCTTAACAGTAACCTCAATCAATGAGGGTTCACTTTGCAATATTTTCTTAATCTCAGTATGCATGGTTTCTAATTTGAAGGCGTAAAGATAATTTATTAGCAGTAAAGGACAAGTTCAAAAAATTGGAAATTATTTATCATCAATCTCATCATCAATCTCATCATCAATTTCATCTTCCTCACTATCCGGAATAATTTTTAAAGCAGGTTTTTTAAAGGTTTCTTTATTAGCAATACTCTTCTCTAACGACAGTAGTAATGATGGTAATAATAATAAGTTAGCTGACATTGCAAATAACAATGTAGCCGAAACCAAAGCTCCTAAAGCAACTGTTCCTCCAAAACTGGATATAGTGAATACCGAAAATCCGAAAAACAATACGATAGATGTATAAAACATACTTACCCCGGTTTCACGCAGTGCAGCATAAACAGATTTTTTAATCTTCCAGTCGTTAGCGATCAATTCTTGACGATATTTTGCCAAAAAGTGTATGGTGTCGTCCACCGATATTCCAAATGCAATACTAAATACCAAAATGGTAGAGGGCTTAATCGGGACGCCTAAAAAGCCCATAAGGCCTGCCGTGATGATGAGGGGCAAAAGGTTGGGTATTAAAGATACTAAGATCATTCTTAGGCTTCGGAACATCCATGCCATAAATAAAGCGATAAGCAGTATGGCCAACGATAAGGAAATGATCAGATTGTTCACCAGATATTTGGTTCCTTTCTGAAATACAAGTGCCTTTCCGGTAATTGTAACTTCGTACCGATCGGAAGGGAAAATTTTATCGATTTCAGCTCTAAGATCTTCTTCAATGCGGTCGAAACGATCGGTTTCGGTATCCTTCATATAGGTTGTGATACGAGCAAATTGACCTGTTGTATCGACATAGCTCGATAAAAGGTCAGTGCTAGAAGCACTACTTTTGGCATATGCCAGTAGAAAGGTGCGCTCTTGGCTATTCGGTAGCTGATAATATTCCGGATTGTTGTTATAGTATGCTTGTTTAGAGTATTTTACGAGTTCAACGATAGATAACGGTTTGGAAAACTCGGGCACTTCGGTTATAAATTCTTGTAATTCGTCAATTCGTTTTAGCGTCGCTAATTTCATGACCCCCTTCTTTCGCTTTGTGTCAACAAGAATTTCTAAAGGCATAATACCTTCGTATTCTTTTTCGAAAAATTTTATATCCTGAAAAAATTCTGCCTTCTTGGGCATATCCTCAATAAGACTTCCGGAGATTTTTATACTGTAGATTCCAATAATACTAACACATAAAAGTAATAACGAAACTATATAAATTGCAATACGATGCTCTTTTACCATTCGTTCAGTCCAGTTTACAAACGTATTAATCCAACCTTTGTTTAGATGCTTTAAGTGCTTATACTTCGGAATAGCCATATAGCTATACACTATAGGAATTATAAACAGACTTAGCAGAAAGATCGCAATGATACAAATAGAAGCTACTGTACCAAATTCTTTAAGTAATTTACTGTTAGTGAGGATAAAAGTTGCAAATCCTGAAGCCGTAGTGACATTCGTCATTAAAGTAGCATTTCCAACTTTTGCGATTACTCTTTGAAGTGACTTAGCTTGATTTCCATGTTGCTTTATCTCTTGCTGATATTTGTTGATTAAAAAGATACAATTGGGTATCCCAATTACAATTATCAATGGAGGAATTAAAGCCGTAAGTACTGTTATCTCATAGTGGAGCAACCCTAAAATACCAAAGGCCCACATAACTCCAATAATTACAGTGACCATTGAAATAAGAGTCGCTCTAACAGATCGAAAAAAGAAGAAGAATATTAATGAAGTAACCGTTAAGGCTGCAGCGATAAACATCCCGATCTCATCGATAATATTTTGAGAATTCAATGTTCTTATGTAAGGCATTCCCGATGTATGAACGTCGATTCCGGTTTCGGATTCAAATTTTTGAATTCGCGGGATCAGTTGTTCATCAATAAACATTTTACGCGCCTGAGTGTTAACAATATCTTTTTTGAGATATATGGCGGTTCGAACCGATTTTTTATTGGGACTATAAACCAAACCATTGTAAAATGGCATCTTCGAGAAGAGTTCGTATCGATAACGGTCTATTTTTTCCTTAGTTAAAACTGAATCCTGAATAAAAGGAACCATTTGAAACCCTTGCGTATCTTTTTTCTTTTCAAGTTTCTGAAGGTCACCAATAGATAATGTAAGATCAACTTCCGATGCTTTTCTGAGATCTTTCGAAAGTTGATTCCATGCATTGAAATTTTTTGGTGTAAAAAGTGTGGAATCCTTTACACCAATCACAATTAGATTGCCTTCTTCACCAAATTTGGAAAGAAATTTATTGTACTCAACATTAATTTCGTGATTGTCCGGGAGTAAATTAGCTTCAGTATAGGTAAAGCGCATATGCTTCCATTGCATAGCAAGAAGCACCGTGATTGCCGCTATTACAATAAGAATAAGTGTGCGATTCCGAAGAATAAAACGAGCGATAGCGCTCCAAAATCCAATACTAAATAGTTTATTCAACTGCTAAGCCTTAAATATCGCGACAAAGGTATGAATTCCAAGGCAGGCAAGACCCATTTTCATTTATATTTTGAGGAGGTTATACCTTTAGGTAGAAAGTGAATTTAAAAGAGATATTATCGGCGAAATCGGGAAGATTATAATATCCATACCGATACGCGAAACTAAGTCCGAAGCCGAAAATCAGCTTATTAATTTCTAAACCAGATTCAGAATAGAACTGATCCAGCGTATTAAAAGGGATGCCCTGATGCCGTTCCAAATTGCCGAAATCACCTATGGCATGACGCGTTACCAAGACCAATTCAGGTTTTAACCATTTAGCTATATCAAATCTTCGCAGACTATGACGTATCTGCAGGCTCGCTAATCTGTCTGAGAAGAATTCACCGAAGTACATGGTTTCAAAACTGCGTCTACCTGCAACTGAAAACCGCTGTAAAATCTCATCTTTGGTAGGATTGTTTGGATATGCATGAAAGAGGTGAGTTAGTGGCACATCTCCGGTAGCATATAATCCTTCAAATAGAAAATTTGTAGATGATAAGTCGGTTCGTTTAATATAATAATCGAGCTTCAAACCAAACTTAGTATATGTAAAATCACTACCTACAATGCCCTTAATACCTTGAGTAACCTGCGCACTAATTTTCGGAAATCCGTCGAAATATTCTATCCGACCATCGTCTGTTGTGAAAAAGTTAGTTTTCGGACTAATACGCACCGAAGCCGTTACTTCTGAAACTTCATAGTCGTTTGTGTAAATTGTATTCCCGTCCACAAATTGATAGTCCTCAATCTGATCGATCCGACTTCTGGAAATTCGGCCTTCCGCGAGAAACTTAGGTGAAAATTCGTGTTGAATATTGGTTTGCCAGGTTCTATGTTTATAAAACTGAGTAACATTCACCAAACGGGGCTCAAATACCGAGTAAACACGAGAATCGGTTAAATACTCAAAAGATCCAATTTCCCGAATATCATCAATATAGTATAGATTTAACCAGGTATTATGGTCCTTATTGAGTCTGGCACTACCTCCCAGACTAAATTTAGTATCCATATCCTTAAACCCATGCGCAAAATAACCGCCAATTTTTATTTTATCTGAAAGTCGGTCGTTAGTAATTCCACCGATACCCAGTCGCAGGCCTTCGTAATTATTATATTTAATAATATATTTTAGATCAATATCGAAAAAACCTATGGGATAGAACCCTGTACTAAACGGACTTTGTTTTCTTTCTTTCTTTACTGAAGTGGTATCTGGTGAAACTTCTATCGTTGGTGTTTGTGCTATTCCTGCAATAGTGAAAAAGAGAATAAAACTAACAAGGATGTTTCGCATGCCCGATTTGGAGAATTTAAATAAAATCAAATGTATAAATAAAGCGGCCTGATTGCCGCTCTATTGTGTAATGTTTAACGAATTTCGCACTTAAACGGTCATTATTTCTTTTTCCTTCTTGGCAAAAATATCATCAATTCGCTGAATATGATTATCCGTCATTTTTTGAATATCGATTTCCAAATTTTTCTTCATGTCTTCTGAAATGTCCAGATCTTTGATCTCGTTATTTGCATTCTTACGATCATTTCGTACTCCAATTTTAGATTCTTCAGCTTCATGTTTAGCTTGTTTAGCTAATTCTCTTCTTCTCTCTTCCGTTAGAGGTGGTACATTTATAATCACGCTTTCCCCATTATTCATAGGGTTAAATCCAATATTAGCCAAATGAATACCTTTTTCGATTTCGGGAATAAGATTCTTTTCCCAGGGTTGGATAGAGATCGTCATCCCGTCTGGAGTATTAACATTGGCAACCTGACCCAACGGGGTCGGGCTTCCATAATAATCTACCATAACTCCAGCCACCATTGACGGAGAAGCTTTACCTGCCCGAATATTTACAAATTTCTTTTCAAGATGGACCAAGGCATTATCCATTGCCTCCTTTGTACTATCTAAAATAAATTTAATTTCTTCTTCCATAATTAAGCGTCTTTCAAAGTCTTCAAAATTTTGAAGTTACTTAGTGATTGAACACAATTTAAAAATATAATTTTTTATTGACTTAACAAGTATCTTGCCATTTTTGGCATTAGATTACAGATTTACCTTGGTGCCTATTTTTTCTCCTGAAACTACTTTCATCAAATTCCCTTTAGTATTCATGTCGAAAACTATGATAGGCAATTCGTTTTCTTGGCTTAAAGTAAAGGCGGTTGTATCCATTACTTTAAGTCCTTTACGAAGAACATCATCAAAAGTGATAAAATCGAATTTAATTGCCGTAGTGTCTTTTTCAGGATCGCTGGAATAAATTCCATCTACTCGTGTCCCTTTGAGAATAACATCAGCATTAATTTCGATGGCGCGAAGAACCGCTGCCGAATCTGTTGTAAAATATGGGTTTCCGGTACCTCCTCCAAAAATAACAACGCGACCTTTCTCAAGGTGTCTAATTGCTTTTCGACGAATAAAAGGCTCTGCTACTTCATTAATTTTAATGGCACTTTGAAGGCGGGTAGGAATTCCTTCATCTTCCAAAGCACTCTGCAGCGCAAGGCCGTTGATAACGGTAGCGAGCATCCCCATATGATCTCCCTGAACTCTATCCATTCCTTTACTGGCCCCTGCCACTCCTCTAAAGATGTTTCCACCACCTATTACAATGGCTACTTCCACATCCTTATCTATAATTTCTTTAATCTCCTCGGCATATTCTTTAAGACGTTCAGGATCAATACCATATTGGCGATTTCCCATTAAGGCTTCACCCGATAATTTTAAAAGTATTCTTTTATATTTCATTATATATATACTGAAGTTGTGCAAAACTACATAAATTTTTGGTGTTTACCGAAGTCCAATTTATCAAAATAATAGTAGATATCAATAATTTTATATTTTGGCGTTCCCTTAAAGGGTCGGGTTTTTCGCTACAAGTCCTCGCTTCTACGTCGCTGTGGGCTTTCCACTACAACCCCTAACGCGAAGGCTAACAAAGTAATGTGCTTATAACTCGGCTATAATCTGATAAATTTAGGTAATGAATTCACATAAAAAAACCACTTCATAAAAAATGAAGTGGTTAAATATTTATAATATAATGCCCTATTTTCAGGAAATTTATTATCCTAAAGCAACACGTTTAAAGCCTGCAATAGCAACATCACCATAAGAGGCAACATATTTTGCAACATTAATTTTATCGTCTTTTATGAAGTTTTGATCTAAAAGACATTGCTCTTGGTCTAAAGTAGTATTGTCAGAGATAAAACGCTCTAATTTACCAGGTAGAA
>CBDUGY010000084.1:0-13101 GCA_965367015.1 uncultured Ulvibacter sp. | reverse complement strand
TATTAGAAACAAGTAGTATTAGGCTCGATATAAGATCTTATTATTTCGGCTGTTCTCAATCCTTTCAAAAAATTTCATCATTAAAAGATCCCAATACTAACAAAATACGACTCTTGTTGAATTTTATTTTGAATGTTCTTTTAACCCTTCCTTCAACCAAAACAAATATTCATCCGCATCAGGAGTATAACCAACAGGTTTGTTTAGAAGATTAAGGTCACTATCCATTAACACATAATAAGGTTGAGAATTATTTGAAAAATTCACGGTTTGAAAAGTTGCCCACTTATCTCCTACCGTTTTAATTTGCTTTGTTCCACCGGTTGGTTTCAGAAAATTAAATCTATCTTCTTCTGATAGTGCTTTGCGATCATCGACATAGAGCGATATTAAAATATATTCATCATTTATGGTAGAAAATATATCATCTCTACTCCATACTTGTTCTTCCATCTTTCGGCAATTTACACAAGCCCAACCTGTGAAATCGATCATAATAGGTTTCCCGGAAGCTTTAGCAGCCGCAAGACCAGCTTCAAAGTCTTTATATGCCTCAAGGCCTAAAGGTGCACTCGTACCTTTATCGTATAAGCTATAAAACAATGGCGGTGGAAAACCGCTTAAGAGTTTTAAGTTAGCATATTTAGAATTCGTCAATCCGGGCACCAAATAAAGCATAAAAGCGAAACTGGCAACACCAATCATCAGATTTCCGAGAGGTATTTTCTTTTTCTTCGGTCCATCATGTGGAAAGCGAATAAGTCCAAAGAGGTACAATGCTAACCCGAGGGCACAAAGGATCCAAATACCAATAAATATTTCTCGTTTTAACAATCCCCAATGCTCTACTAAATCGGCATTCGATAAAAATTTAAAGGCAAGTCCCAATTCAATAAAACCAAGTACGACTTTCACCGTATTCAACCAACCTCCACTCTTCGGAAGGGTATTCAACCAATTTGGGAATAATGCAAACAATGCGAACGGTAAAGCAAGTGCCAGCCCAAAGCCACCCATGCCAAAGGTGAGTTGCATAGCACCCCCGTCGCTTGATAGTGAACCTCCCAATAATGATCCTAAAATCGGACCTGTACATGAAAAGGAAACTATGGCAAGCGTCAATGCCATAAAGAAAATACCTATCACTCCTCCTATACTCGATGCCTTGTCATCCATTTTAGAACTCCAGGAACTCGGTAAGGTGATTTCATAGTATCCAAAGAATGAAAATGCAAACACCACGAATATGACGAAGAAAATTATATTCAAAGTCACATTTGTCGAAATATTATTCAGTATTTCAGGATCGACAGAATCGAGTAAATGAAATGGTAAACTAAGAAGTAAGTAGATCGCGAAGATAAAGAGGCCATATAATACTGCATTTACTAAGCCTTTCTTTCTGTTCTTTGCACTCTTCGTAAAGAAAGAAACAGTTAGAGGAATCATAGGAAATACGCAGGGGGTGAGTAAAGCTATTAATCCTCCAACGAAACCTAAAAGAAAAATAGTGAGAAAGCTTTTCTCATCAGTTTCTTCATCCGATTTATACTTATCCTTGCCTTTTAAATCGATCGTAAGTTGTGCGGTTTTTTCAAGATCCTCTTCGGTAAGTTCGGCAGTAGAAGCCTTGGCGGAACCACCTGACAGGCCTAATTCAAAAGTTTTTGTATCTGGCGGCAAACATTTTTCATCATCGCAAACTGAATAATAGACCTCTACAATTATTTTTAAATCCTTCTCGTTAATTACCTTGATAGGTTGTATGAATGTCACCTTCCTTTCAAAAAAGATCACATCCAAATCGAACACGGGATCGTGAATAGGCTTCAAGTCGGGTTCCTGAGTTGTCCCAACCAGTTCGTATGTTTCGGCTGAATTATTAAATGTAATTTCGGTACGAATGGGACCTTCAAATTCTTCCCCAAATTGCTTCTGACTGTATAAATGCCAGCCATCATCGATGGAAGCTTTCAAAAGTATATTATATTCGTTTCCCTGTTGCTTTTCTATGGAAACATCCCATTTTACAGGGTCTAGAAATTCTTGAGCTGCTAAAGGAGATAAGTAACCGAAAGCAAAAATGAGGAGCAATATTAACTTATTCATAAATATAATTAACTAGTTGTCGAAATTTTTAAAATTTTTCTGGTTGTTGGACTCACTTTAAACCTTTCATCGGGACGATGCCCTATTATCCAAACAATGCGATTATCACTTTCCAGAATCCAAATCTGTTCTTTGGCCACCAAAGATAACTTTTCATCTTTAAAAAACTTACTCAATTTCTTTTTTCCTTTCATTCCGAAAGGTTGAAAAACATCACCCTCACGCCATTTTCTAAGTTTTAATGGGAAGTGAATTTTTTCCTTATCAACGTAAATGGTATTCTTATCAGCATATCCCATTTTGTCGATAGGAATTAACTGTAATTTTATTGGTTTATGAATTTTTTTTTGATCTTCTGAAATAAAAAATGATTCGTCATCATCTTCCGAAGCAATTTCAGTGAGAATTAGCGCACTTCTGTCCTTTATAAGTCGGTGTGTTGCCGAAACGACCTGCTTTCCGCTTTGCGACGCCAACAAACCCGATATATCTTCCCATGCGGTAAATCCGAATGGAAAAAGTAATTCGTAGAGTAAAGCATCAGTATTAGGTAATTCTTTTAATTTATTAATATCGATCCTATATCCTTCCGATATTTCAACGATGCAAAGATTATACACCAACGCCATATAGTCTTCAACAAGACGTTGAGAATCTTTAAGATGTGCCAAAGTCTTCTGAAAATTTTTAATAAGATCTTTAGTGACTGACTTAAACGGTGGTATCACGTTCAGCCGAAGATTATTCCGAAGATAATCGGTTTTTGCGTTGCTACTATCTTCTCGCCAGTAAAGATCATTTTTTTTTGCATATTTCAAAACCGAATTCCGGTCGAATGGTAACAAGGGGCGTACAACCTTGTTATTTATGGTGCTTATTCCCGAAAGCCCTCTTAATCCGGTACCTCGTGATAAATTGATCAAAAAAGTTTCCAGATCATCATCGGCATGGTGAGCAGTGAGCAGATAATCATATTTAAAATCCTTCAGAATTTCTTCAAACCAACGGTATCGTAATTCGCGTGCCGCCATTTGCGTAGATAACTTATTATCTTTTGCATAGCTTTTCGTGTCGAAGGTTTCTGAAAAAACGGGTACTGAATTCTTTTTAGCTAAATCTATTACAAATTCTTCATCATCGTCACTTTCCCTTCCACGAAGCGAAAAATTACAATGTGCCAGGGCGATATCAAAATTATGAACAACGCACAAATTGGTAAGCACAATACTATCCAGACCTCCACTACATGCAATAAGTAGTTTTCCTTCTTTTACAAAAGGAAGATTACGCTCAATATGATCTATGAATTTCTCTTGCACATTATGTATATTATGACTTACAAACTTAAGGAATAGGCATCAAATACGTTCGTGATTGACTGGGGATTCGTCTATTTATCGCTCCAGCACCTCCCGCATCGCTTTCGCTTTGATAAGACACTCCTCATATTCTTTTTCAGGAATCGATTTCGCTGTAATTGCACCACCAACTGAATAACTGACGTAATGATTTGCACTATTGTATAAAATACTGCGTATCACAACATTAAAATCGAAATTACCTTCCGGGTCGAAATAACCAACGGCTCCACTATAAATGCCCCTCTTAGTGTCTTCGAGATCCTCAATAATCTTCATGGCAGAGATTTTCGGAGCACCCGTCATACTGCCCATGGGGAAGGTTTTTCGAATTATCTCTACAGGATTGATATTTTCGGCAACTGTACAGCTTATAGTTGAAATCATTTGGTGGACTTGTTCAAAGGTATAGACTTTACAAAGCTCTTCAACTACAACACTCCCTTTCTCTGCAAACCGGGACAAGTCATTTCGCACCAGGTCGGTGATCATGATATTTTCACTTCGTTCTTTAGGATCTTTAGACAAAGCTTCAATTAACTTTTGATCTTCTTGGCTGTTCGTTAATCGCTTTGCGGTTCCTTTAATAGGCTGTGAAACGACCTTTTTTCCTTGTTTTTTTAAATAGCGTTCCGGAGAGGCTGAGAGTACGAAATGAGTATGAATCTTAAAAAAAGTGGCAAATGGTGGTTTTGAAATCTCATTGAGATGTATAAAAGTTTGAAGAGGATCGATGGGTGTTCCTTCGGAAAAGAACTCCTGACAAAAATTTGCCTCATAAATATCGCCTCTATGGATATATTGAAGCATTTCTTTAACTTTTTCGAAATATGAATCCTTACTGGTTCTTAAACTGATTTTAACCGGGTTCTGAGCCTTAATATCGGTCTCATAATTATAATTTAGAATGTCATTCCAATCGCTTTCCAACTCGTCATCTACCATATTTAAATATCGAATTGAAACTTCATTGTTTGTAAACAAGAATAATTTTTTGGGTTGGAAAAAATAGAGATCTGGAAAATTAAGCCCATCGCTATTCTCAGAATGTAATCTTTCAACATTATTTTTTAAATCGTAAGTGAGATATCCGAACAACCAATCGCGTGTTAGCGCATTATATTCACTTAAATCATTAAAAGCATTATGAAAATCGGTTTTAACGGCAGTAAAAGCATCGACAGCTAAAATAGCCTGATAAGACTGATGCTGTTGGTTATGATCGTTTGAATCGAACCAAGCGATTTCATCAAATTGTTGTGCCCAAGAGAGAACTTTCTTTTTAAGTTCATCCGTCAATTCACAGTTGTATGTTTTGTTGATTCTCATTAGCACTCCGAATGCACCTTAATATTTTTTCTTAAAAAGGTTGCCTTCATCACAAATTTTTAAGATCTCAAAGATATTGATTTTTAGAAGAAGCCTTCCGAATATAAATGCCGCAAATAAAATTATAAAACTATCTAATTTAAAGGTAATGCGATCGATCTAACCAGAATTGACAAAAAGGGCAATTTTGCTTTAAAACTCCCTGTTAAGTAACTAAATTTCAATAAATAGGGTATAAAATGTAATAATTTTACCACTAAAAAATACACTTTATCGATTATTTAATTCTTTTCAACGAAAATATCAACATTCACCATGTTAAATATCACTCTTAAATGTATTTAATACATAGATTTGTCCACAGATAACCCCAAATTATCTCCTACTTATGAAAAATTTTACCCAAGCAATTTTTGCTATACTATTGGTGAGTACTTGTTTTATTTCAAAGGCTCAGGAAGTTGGTATTGGTACCACTTCACCAATGAGTACTTTAGATATTAAAGCGACCAATCAAGCAAATCCTTCTAACAAAGACGGGCTTTTAATCCCCCGAATTGATGCCTTTCCTTCAATCGATCCCGGACCTAACCAGGATGGGATGCTAGTATTTTTGACAACTCCCACCGGAACTTATAAAAAAGGATTTCATTATTGGGATGATGTTCCAAAACAATGGATCTCGTATATAGACGAATGGACAGACGGCAACGTATCACAAACTCATGCTGGTTTTACTGACGACCTGATATATGCTCAACAAGCGAACGCGAGTGGAGCAGATGTTGTAGTTCTGGACTCCGGTCATATTGGAATGGGAACCAGTGCTCCTGAAGAAAGTCTCGAATTGAGATTAGAAGGTGATAACGATATTCAAATTTCCAGTGCTTCACCTTCTGATGCACCTCAACTTGTATTTTATACCACTAACGGAACCTTCGCATCGCCAACATTTTTAAATGATGATGATGAAATAGGTTATATGACAGGTAAAGTATGGAGAGGATCGGGTAAGTCCGGAGATGTTGCTAACATACAAATGAAAGCCGATGGAAATCATACTAGTACCAGTCTTCCAACAAAAATTGAATTTGAAGTTACTGCAACCGGAGATACCGGTTTAGGATATCAACCTGAAATGGTCATTAGAAATAATGGAAACGTTGGTATAGGTCTAGACGATCCAACTGCAAAATTAGAATTAAAAGCAGGAACTGCAACTGCGAATACCGCCCCCTTAAAATTAACCGCTGGAACCAATTTAGCGACACCCGAAAGAGGAGCCATCGAATTTGATGGTACAAACCTATACTTTACTCCTGTGGCGACAAGGCAGGTTATGTTAACTGGTGTGACAGCCACACTTTTGTTAGATTTTCCAAATATACCATCCAGAACTACTTCCGAGCAAACCAGAGGTGTAACAGGCGCCACTGTAGGTAGCTCTTGTTCTTGTGCCCCTGTAGGTTCTATTGAAAACAACTTACAATGGAGTTGTTATGTAAGTGCGGCAGGTACAGTAAAGATCAGAGTATCTAATATATCAACTGGTGCGATAAATCCAGTTTCTAAGAATTGGAAAATTACAATTCTGGACTAAAACTACAAGGGTTCCTACTTATTTCAAAATTTTAAGCATATGAAAATATCTATCTCTATATATACTTTATTCTGTACTTTATTTTGCATTTCTATAAGCAATGCTCAAGTGGGTATTGGAAATTCAAATCCGCAGAGCACATTAGATATTGCAGCGTCTAATAAAGCAACTCCAACTTCAACCGACGGTATTATAATACCTAAGTTCAATGTGTTCCCAACCACGAACCCAACAGCAGCTCAAGATGGGATGCTGGCATTTTTAACAGAAGCCAAGGATTCTTACAAAAAAGGACTTCATTTTTGGGATAATTCGGCTAGTACCTGGGTTGCTTACGGTGGTCAATGGATTGATGGATATAATAAAGATAATGAAAGTTTGTCGTATGCAAATCAGGCGAGCGCTAATGGTGTTGATGTAGTAATTTTAGACAACGGCAGAATTGGAATGGGTACCGACACTCCTGAAGAAAGTTTAGAGTTAAAGTTCGAAGGAGATAATGATATACAAATATCTACGAATGGTTCAAAGCCTAATGCTCCAAATATTATTTACTTTACAAAAGGTGGTACTTTTAGTTCTCCCGATTTTTTAAATAATAACGACCCTATCGGGTCTTTAACAGCAAAGGGATATACAGGAAGTGCTAAATCTGATGATATAGCGTATGTTAATATGGTTGCAGATGGAAATCATGTGAGTGGGAGTTTAGCAACCAAATTTGACTTTTCGGTGACAGAGAGTGGTGATGATAATGCAGCTGCCAGCGGAGTACAAATGACAATTCGCGAAAATGGTAACGTAGGAATTGGAACCGTAAATCCAACTGCTACCCTTCAAATTAAGGCTGGAACCTCGGCCGCTAATTCAGCCCCTTTGAAATTTAATTATGGCCCTATACTTACCACACCTGAAACCGGAGCTATCGAATTCGGTGGTTCAAGACTATATATCACAACCAGTGCATCACGACGAGAAATACTAAAGGGATTGTCGAATACGGCTGCTCTTAATTTTCCATTGCTTCTTAGTGGAATCACAAATGAAATGACTGTCTCTGTTCCGGGTGCAGAAGTAGGAGACACATGCAATTGCACACCCCTTGGTGCAATCGAAAATGATCTTAAATGGGGTTGTTACGTAAGTGCAGCTAACGTCGTAACACTGCGCCTTTCAAATATATCAGCCAACTTAATTGATCCTGCAAATAATAATTGGAGAGTTACAGTAATTGACTAAAAGTGTTGATCATTTTTTGGGAAACGATTGACCACTTAAAAAACCATCGGCCTTTGGCTGATGGTTTTTCAGTTTAAATATAGATGCTTAATTCTTTATAAATTTCTGAAGGCTTTTGCCCACAGAAGTTTCTACTTCTACAAAATAGATTCCGGCAGCTAAACTTGAGACATCCAGCTTCTCTTGGATGGAGGATTCGACTATAATAGTTCCATCTAATGCATAAATTCGTGAATTAATTACAGGCAGTTGAGATTTAATATTAAGTGAGGTTTGAACAGGATTGGGATAAATCGTGAATTCCGTTAGTCCTTCTGTCTCTATTTCTAGAATAACATCGACAAAATTAATAGTATCTATGAAATATTCAGTCTGTGCGCTTATGGGGAAAAAGGTCATCCCGCCAAAATTTTCAATTACATTATTATCTATATCTCTAAGAGGAGTATTAAATGGTACCACTTGATTTCCATTTACGTTTAAACCCCAGGTATCGTCTGTTGAGTAATGAATGTTAGCATTTAAATTGACAACAAACCATTGATCCTCGGGATAAGAAAAGGTGAATTCACTTCCCGCTGGCGTATAATTGTCTTTTATAATCGCAGTACCCGGAGAGGAACCATCCTGATTAAAGTAAAAATGTCCAAATATTAATTCAGATGAACTGGTAGTTGGCAGGTTTTGGTCAAAATAGAAATACGCTTCTTTCCCAGCCGGGATATACATATAAAACATCAGGTCAACATCCAATCCACCAACATGCTCCATAAAATCGAGCGTTATTCCGTTGATACTGTTAAAATCAACAACCGCAGATTTTGTACCACTTTGGGCAGAACCATCAGCAATAATGGGACACATGGAAGGACAATCATACCACCAGGGACCAAAGGGCTCACCGGGTGCGTATTCAAAATCTTCATAAAAGTCGAATTGAGCGTTTGCATTGAGAAATACTATACTGAATATCAGCAAGAGGTAAAAATGTTTCATAGCCAGGAGTTTCCATTAGGCATAACTAAGTTACAAAAAAAAACACCTCACTTAATAGCGAGGTATTTTTAGAATTTAGACCTACTGTAATTAGATGTGCAATGCTCTGTCTTCGGTAGCAGCCAATGCCGCCTCTTTAACGGCTTCGGCATAGGTAGGATGCGCATGACTCATACGAGCAATATCTTCGGCACTTGCACGAAATTCCATTGCTGTAACAGCTTCTGCGATAAGATCGGCAACACGAGCTCCAACCATATGTACCCCAAGAACTTCATCGGTCTTTTTATCGGCAAGAATTTTCACGAAACCATCGGTATCACCACTAGCTCTTGAACGTCCTAACGCACGCATAGGAAACTGTCCGCTTTTAAATTCAATACCTGCTTCTTTAAGTTGTTCTTCTGTTTTACCCACTGAAGCAACTTCAGGCCAGGTATACACGACACCCGGAATTAGATTATAATTGATATGCGGCTTCTGCCCGGCGATAACTTCAGCAACAAAAACTCCTTCTTCGCCTGCCTTATGCGCTAGCATAGCCCCTTTTATAACATCACCAATTGCGTAGATATTCGTCACATTAGTTTGTAACTTGTCATTCACGTCTATCATTCCACGTTCGGTTACCTTAACCCCGGCATTTTCAACTTTTAAACCATCTGTAAAGGCTCTTCTTCCTACGGAAACCAAACAATAATCGCCTTTGAATGTAACTTCTTTATCTTTTTTATCGGTAGCAGTAACAGTTATTTCTTTTCCCTTTTTTGCAACAGCCGAAACTTTATGCGAAAGATAAAACTTCACACCTTGTTTCTTCATGACCTTAGTGAGTTCTTTGCTTTGGGCGCTATCCATTGTTGGAATAATGCGATCCATATACTCAATAACCGATACTTCAGCACCAAGACGACGATATACCTGTCCTAACTCTAAACCAATTACGCCTCCACCAATAACAATTAGGTGTTTCGGAATTTCCTTTAGCTTCAAAGCTTCGGTAGAAGTAATGATTCTATCTTTGTCTATTTTAATAAAAGGTAGTGTAGAGGGTTTGCTACCTGTTGCGATAATGATGTTTTTGGCTTCTATAGTCTCTTCTCCCTTTTCCGAAGATATCACAACATGAGTAGCATCTTTAAAGGCACCTGTACCTGTGAAAACATCAACTTTATTTTTAGACATCAGGAATTCGATTCCTTTGGTGGTTTGGTCTACAACCGATTGCTTGCGTTCGATCATTTTTTTAAAGTTGATCTTAACCTCGCCCGGAATTTCAATTCCGTGCTCCTCAAAATGCTTGATGGCTTCTTCGTAGTGATGTGAAGAGTCTAAAAGCGCTTTACTTGGAATACATCCTACATTCAGACAAGTACCTCCCAGGCTGCTATATTTTTCAATAAGAGCAGTTTTCATCCCCAATTGGGCACAACGAATTGCTGCTACGTAACCTCCTGGACCAGAACCAATAATTGCAACATCATATTTTGACATATTTCTATTTTTTTTAATTAGAGATTATCTCCAAATATTTCTTTGGAAATGGATTGCAAAGTTACGATACTCATATTGAGTTTAAAAGTTTAGGAGTTCAAAAGTTATTTTCTCCAGTCACTTTCACAACAACACAGAGAAATTAACGTCCAAATATAAATTTTAATGATCGGTGGAACAGTCGTTTCCTTCGGTGGTTCCGGGTAAGGCTTTCTGTTTTATCTCTTTATGGTTCCATCCCCGGAAAGCCTAACATCTCTCCCATTCCTACGGTAAATAACCAATTACCATAAATAGCGTGCTCTATACAAACCAGAGTAGTCGATTTAAATTTCAAATAGGAATACGCGAAAATCAAGCCTCCCAGAAAGGTGAGAATTACCACCAAAGTATTTCTGAAGAATAAATGAGCGAGAGAAAAAAGAATAGCATTTACAAAAATGAAAAGCTTTTTACTTCGAAAAAGTCCATCGTATCTATTCATGAAAAACGTTCGGTAAATAATTTCTTGTGGCCAAACAGAAAGTACCGTATAAACAAGGAGTATGCCTACAAATAATCCCGGTTTCTTCAACGGAACATAGAGGAAGTTTTCGGGAGCGACTATAAAAACATAGGAGGTAGTTAAAATAGCTATGAGTAGAAAAGTGATTAGAGTCCGTTTCCAAAAGATTTTCCAATCTAAACCTTCTGCGATCTTAAATGAAATATCTTCGGCTTTCTTTAATATCCAAAGTATATATACGAATCCACTCACTGCCAGTATCGCCTTTATCAACAGAGGGTAATCGAAGGCGAAGCTAATCGGAATCAGCACAAATAATAAGAATAGTTCAAATAGTCTGTAATTTTTTACTCTCATTAACTGATATTTATCGCTGTTGAACTCTTTACTTCACTTATGGTAAAAGAACTTTGCGTACTCCCAATATGTTGAATATTAGTAAGTTTAGTAACCATAAAGCTACGGAAATGCTCCATATCCTTAACGAGTACCTTCAACAAATAGTCATATTCTCCACTCACATGAAAACATTCCATCACCTCTTCAAGTTTAGCGACTTCTAGTTCAAATTTCGTTAGGTACTCTTTAGAATGCTGAATGAGTTTTATCTGGCAAAACACTACAAAGCCCAAACCTACTTTCTCTTTATTTAATACAGAAACATATTTGGTAATAATACCCTCACGTTCCAGTTTCTTTATACGTTCGTAAACAGCTGTGACCGAAAGATTGAGTTTTGAGGAAAGTTCCTTATTTGTTTGCTTACAGTCCAACTGCAAATAATGGAGCAATTTTTTATCTGTACTATCTAGTTTCATCGCCGAAAATTTATCTAATAAATCATTAACTATCTACAAAATTAAGATTATTTAACTACAAATTAATAATTTGATAGTTTTATTTTCGGAATAAATATCTGATTATTGACAATAAGTTTATATATCATCATATTTGATGAACTCTAAAATCAACGTGACTATGAAAGAATTCAAACCAGCAAATAAAATTCAGGATTTACAATATTTCGGAGAATTCGGTGGAGTGAACCCATCAATATCCGACTCTTCAACTTATACATTTCTTTCAGCAAAAACCATGTTTGATACTTTCGAAGGTAACGCTGATGGATGTTATCTTTACTCAAGACATACCACCCCTTCAAACTTATATCTCGGTGAAGCTCTGGCTGCTATGGAAGGGACCGAAACTGCCAATGTCGCAGCCAGTGGTATGGGGGCCATCACCCCTACTATTCTTCAATTCTGCCAGGCAGGAGATCATATAGTCTCAAGTCGTACCATTTACGGCGGAACTTATGCTTTTCTGAAAAATTTTACCCCTCGGTTAGGAATCGAAACGTCATTTGTAGACATCACTAAACTCGAGATTGTAGAAGCCTCAATCACAAAAAACACCAAGATTATTTTCTGTGAATGCGTAAGCAATCCTCTCCTCGAAATAGCAGATATTGAAGGATTAGCGAAAATCGCAAAGAAACACGGACTGCAATTATTAGTAGACAATACCTTCTCTCCTCTGACCATTTCACCGATAAAATTAGGCGCCGATGTCGTTATGCATAGTTTAACGAAATTTATAAACGGTAGTAGTGATACTATGGGAGGTGTTGTTTGCGGAAGTCAGGAGTTAATAGATTCTCTCCGGAATGTAAACGATGGTGCATGTATGCTACTTGGTGCATCTATGGATAGCTTGCGCGCAGCATCTATTCTAAAAAATATGCGTACGCTTCACATTAGAATGAAACAACACAGTGCTAATGCATTATTCCTCGCTCGCAAATTTGAAGGTGTTGGACTTAAAACTGTATACCCAGGACTTCCTTCGCATCCCGGACATGAACTATATAAAACAATGATGAATGAGGAGTATGGTTTCGGAGGTATGCTAACTATAGATGTTGGAAGCCTAGATAAGGCAAATGAAGTTATGGAATTGATGCAAGAGCGAAACCTTGGATATCTAGCGGTTAGCTTAGGTTTCTATAAAACATTATTCAGCGCTCCGGGAAGTTCAACTTCTTCAGAAATACCTGAAGAAGAGCAAAAGGAAATGGGACTTAGTGACGGACTCATACGCTTCTCAATTGGATTGGATAATGATATTGAACGCACCTATACCATGATGCGACAATGCTTGTTAGATGTTGGAATATTAAAATAGATAAATAATAAAAAACCGCCTACTCCCCAAAAATAGACGGTTCTTTTTATATTATGCAACTTCCCTTATATGTTCTTCTAATTCCAATTCCATTAACGTCTTAGGCCTAAAAGGTCGGTTTAAATCAATAAAAACCTTTTTATAGAATGAAACCTCTTTATTAAGATATAACGGTTGCATAATCAACATTCATTATTACACTATTCCTTAATTACTCGTTTTGTAATCGTTCCATTTTCAGTAGTTATATCTACAAAGTAGAGCGCACTATTTAATTCTGAAAGATC
>CBDUGY010000083.1:0-13705 GCA_965367015.1 uncultured Ulvibacter sp. | reverse complement strand
ATTCGCCTCCACTTTGGGACTTAGGTATCATTTTCGGTACGGGCACAAGCGGCGTAGATAAATTCAGAGAAGCTATCTATAAAGTAGATGATGGAAATGTGCGTAGATTAGGTAGTACCACCGTGGTACAGACTATGGCGAGTGGCGTTAGCGCATATTTGGGAGGCATGATTGGTGCCGGGAATATGGTGACTACCAATTCATCGGCTTGTGCTACTGGCACGGAGGCCATCATTTTGGGCTATGAACGCATTGCATCCGGAAAAGCAAGTATGATGCTCTGTGGCAGCACCAGCGATGGCGGACCCTATGTTTGGGGTGGATTCGACGCAATGAAAGTCATAACTTACAAACATAATGACAATCCGAAGGAGGCTTCCCGACCCATGAGTGCAACTGCAAGCGGTTTTGTACCCGGAAGTGGAGCGGGAGCCTTGCTTCTTGAGTCGTTAGAAAGTGCAGAAGCACGAGGCGCGACTATTTATGCAGAAGTTTTGGGCGGAGCGATTACCAGTGGCGGCCAAAGAGGAGAGGGGAGCATGACCGCTCCGAATAGTGAGTCGGTTGTGAAGTGCATTGTAGACGCTTTAGCTGATGCAAATGTTTCGGGAGAGGACATTGATTATATAAATGGCCATTTAACCGCTACAATAAAGGATCCGGTGGAAATTGAGAACTGGTGTACCGCCTTAGAGAGAAGAGAAAAAGATTTTCCTTATATCAATTCTTTGAAGGGCATGGTGGGTCATTGTTTAGCTGCTTGCGGCAGTATTGAAGCGGTAGCAACGGTGCTTCAGCTGCATGAGAATTTTGTTTTTCCGAATATAAATTGCAACGATCTGCATCCGGAGATCACCAAATTGATTGCTTCGGAAAAGATTCCGCGGCAATTGATAAAAACACCTTTAAAAACAGTTGCGAAAGCCAGTTTTGGCTTTGGTGATGTCAACGCGTGTGTTATCTTTGGAAAAAAATAATTGTCTATGACTTCCGAAGAAATATACCAAAAATTACTTCCTATTATTGTTTTGTATTTACCTGAAGATGTTACTGTTACCGACGTAAAACCTACCAGCGATCTCACCGGGGAGTTAAATATTAATTCGGCGCACTTAGTGGATGTAGTTTTGGATGTTGAGGATACTTTCGATATAGAATTTGCTAATGCCGATATGGAGTCGCTTCGTACTGTTGAAGATGCAGTAACAATTATTCATCGAAAATTAAACGATTAAGTGTTTATTTCTCTTTTACGACAAAAAGAAACGAACCAAAAAAAAGATTCCTATTACATGGAATTTATGCTAAAAATCACGCTCAAAACTTCGTGTCACTAGGTCCTTATTCCTGAATCTCGAAGTTAATGATCGCCTATTCTGAGTAAAAGATAAATCGCAATAATGTTTAATAAAGAATTTCCAAATATTAAAACCCAAACCCTAGCTGTAAAACTCACAGTAGTGGGGGAGCGAAGCGTTCGCAGCGGGCATCCTTGGATTTTCAGTGAGAGTATCGAAAAGATTAATAAAGAAGGAGCTTCAGGTGATGTAGCTATCATCTTTAGTCATAATAAGAATAAGGCAATAGGAGTGGGGCTTTACGATCCGGATTCTCCCATTCGCATTAAAATGCTTCACAGTGGAAGTGGTGCAAAATTGAATGCTGAATTCTTTTCAGAAAAAATAAGTATGGCTTTTGCACTACGCCATGAATTGCTTGAAACAGAAACTAATAGTTATCGTTTAATCTTTGGAGAAAATGATGGGTTTCCCGGATTTATTGCTGATGTCTATGCCGATGTGTTGGTGCTAAAAATATACTCCGCGATCTGGTTTCCATATCTCGAAGCGTTCTTAACCCGGCTAATAGAGATTTCGGGGTGTAATTGCGTGGTTTTGCGTTTGGGCCGAAACCTACAAAGCCAGGAAACATATGGCTTAGGTGATGGCGATGTTTTGTATGGCGTATTGACAAATGAGGAAATTCTTTTCGTTGAACACGGAATGAATTTCTCGGCAAATGTGATAAAAGGACATAAAACCGGGTATTTCTTAGATCATCGCCATAATAGAAAACGTGTTGGAGCGCTTTCCAAAGGAAAAAAAGTACTGGATGTTTTTAGTTATGCTGGAGGCTTTTCGGTGCATGCTTTGGCAAATGGAGCAAGAGAAGTAACCAGCCTGGATATTAGCAAACAAGCCTTAGAACTGGCGGTAGCCAATGGAAATCTAAACCCTTATCATGGCGATCATAAGATTATTGTAGGCGATGCTTTCAGTACAATGCTCAAATTAATCAATGATCAGGAACGATATGATGTGGTGGTTATCGACCCTCCGAGTTTTGCCAAAAGTAAAAAAGAGATTGCACTTGCAAAGAAGAAATACGCTCAATTAGCACAGTTGGGGGAAAAGCTCACAGTTAAGGGAGGGATGCTGGTTTTGGCGTCTTGTTCATCCCGGGTTTCAGCGGAGGAGTTTTTTAAGATTAATGAAACGGTTCTTAAAAATCAGCCGAGACAATTCTCCGTTTTTTTAAAAACATATCATGATATAGATCATCCGGTGACTTTTCCTGAGGGTGCTTATTTAAAATGCGGGTATTATAAATTTGTAAATTAGTCTGTTAAGGTCTGTTAAACCAGGCGTTAAAGAGTTTTAAAATTTTAGATATTATCTGTAGTTGGTGTTATATTGTGAAAAAATATAGGCTATGAAAAAACTTATTACAGTGCTCACATTACTCCTCACATTCAGCGTTACGGCTCAGGATGAATATGTTCAAAATGATACAAATACGTTTGAAGCAGAGGCTAAAAAAATTACCAGTACGTATAACAAACAATTAGCACTAACTTCGAAACAGGTTCTATTGTTTCAGAAGAAAGTACAGGAATTTTTGATTCGCAAAGCCGATATCGAAAGAAAGTACAATGGTAAAGAAAAATTAGATTTGATTTATGGGTTGCAGCAAAATGAAACTGCCGAAATGGGAGATATACTTACACAACCTCAAATGGAACTATATAAACAAATGAAACCTACGGTTCAACCACTGGATCGCATTAAGATGTAAAAAAAAAGGCTGATTTCTCAGCCTTTTTTTATTACTTAAAGTTTTCCCCCTTAGTCGTACTGCTAATTGTGGGAGGTTCGGTATACATGGTTTTATTCAAACCTGCAGAATCTACTCCGAAAAAATCCAACACCTCAGTCGCATTTTTAATTTGCTGCGTCCTGGCGCCGTTAATAGCGATTGGATAAGAGAGTACTTCGTTATCGTGTTGTAGGATTTTCAACCAATCATCGGTCGAAAACTCGCTGGTATCAACATCTTCTAGTTTGCGCTTATCGAGAAGATCTCCAACTTTAACACCCAAAGCTTCAGCTATCTCAACCCATTGTGTGTCTGACACTTTGGTCTTTGAAATATCGATTGCTATTAAATCTTCATCGATCGCCTGTAAATAAGCTAAAGCATGACGCCCCACTCTGGTATTACTACTATAAATTAATTTAAATTCTTTGTCATCTCTAGCGATCACTCCCATATTCTGAATAATTAATGAATTTGCATTCGTTCCTTTTTCTTCTGAAGTTGCATTTTTGCACGTTTTACGGTTTCTGCTATAGCAGCTTCAAAGGAACCTTTATTTGCTTCCGAAAAAACAGTAGCTCCGGGTATATTGATTCGAAATTCACAGATTTTCCCTGTGGTGGCACTGCTGGTATTTTCATTTTTGATATAAACATCAGTCCCAACGATAAAATCGTATTTGTTTTCGAGTTTTTTAATCTTTTCTGTGGCGATTGCCTCAAGTCTCCGACTTGAATGTACATTGTGATATTCAAAATTTATGTTCATAATTTTAATTTTTTCAATCCAATTTAAAGATACAAACGTAAGTGGAGTAGGGCAAATTTTTAATACATCTTTATGAGGAAAATTGATTAACTATTTTGTGAAGGACAAATCTCTCTAATATGAAACGTAACTAATCCTTTTCAAATCGATGTACACAATGTGTTAAAAGTGAACACTTTGTCTTAATTTTTTGATAAAATGTAATTCTGAAAAAAAATTGTTCACTACTTTTAAATCAAAATAAAAGGTAATGGCACATATACAGCGAACTAAAAGGCATGCCGATTTTCAAGATGGATACCGTCGGTCTTCAAATTTCGGAAGCACAGTTAAAAACGAAAAATTTATAGTTACGGGTGACGGGCGTGTTATACTCAATAAAGATTATAAGCCGACTAACAAGTAATTACAGAAAGAATTTAGTTGAACTCACTTTAGCGTGAGCGTATTTTAATGTGCCTTCATTTTATCTTTTCGCTTTTGTAATTGGCGTCTTAGCTCTTCCATTACTGCTGCAATAGATTGTTCGAATTCGGCCTTCGAAGATTCTGCAAATAGGGTAGGACCCGGAGTGTTGATCCGAACACTACAAATCTTTCCGGTATCGACAGTGCTGGTGTTTTCTTTCTTAAAATAAACATCAACATTTACAATAAAATCATATTTATCTTCGAGTTTGGCAAGTTTTGAGGCGGCTAGTATTTCGAGGCGATTGCTGGCTGAAACACCGTGGTATTCGAAGTTGATATTCATATTCTGGATATTTTGTTTTTTAAAGATACGAAGTGTAATTCCCCAAACAAAAGGATTTATAATCTTTTAATAAATATTTAATATCTAAGGTATATTACCTGCATTATTCACTGAAACTATTTCTTCCGGATTAACCATAAGATTCCTATAGATATTGTGGCACAAATCAGAAAACCAATAAAAAGCGGTAACACTCTATTGTCAATAAACCTTCCTATGTAAGTGCTTATTGGTACAGCCATAATCGTTGAGACAAAACCGGTTATAGCAGCAGCGATACCGGCAATATGACCTACAGGTTCCATCGCAAGTGCGCGAAGATTTCCGAAGAGAAAACCAATACAAAAAAACTGAATTACGAAAAAAAGCAGTACAATCTCTACACGAGGATTCGGGGAATTGAAGAATAGAAGTATATATAGCAAAGATGTCGCAAAAAATCCAACAAGAGAATAGCTAACCATCTTTTGCATTCCGAACCGCACAACGAAAGTACCATTTAAGAAAGTAGCCAGGCCTATTCCAATCGCAAGTCCGGCAAAGATATATGGAAACTCTTCTTTGAGTCCGTATTGATGCTGGAAGATTTGTTGTGAGCTGCTTAAATAAACCAAAAAAGAACCCACGATAAATCCGGAGATAAGTGTGAAGCCCATGGTTCGCTTCTGGCGTATCACTTGTTTAAATCCATTTATAAAGACATGCGTTGTAAAACCAATTCGATTTTCTTCCGAAAGAGTTTCGGGTTGACGTTTCCAGAACCAAATAGAAATAAGAATACTAAAAACTATTTGAATATAGAAAATTCCTTCCCACGAGTGATAATCTAAAACAAACTTGCCCAAGGCGGGAGCAATTATCGGTACAATTAAAAACACTACTGTCACAAACGACATAATTCGCGCCATATAATCACCACTAAACATATCTCTAATAATAGCAATAGCGATGGTCCTTGGCGCTGAAAGACCAATTCCCTGTAAAATTCGGCCGGCGATCATTACTTCCAGACTTTCGGCATGTACACATATAAAACTAGCTGCAATAAAAATTAAGAAACCAACATACACGATAGGTTTACGCCCCAGGCTATCGGAGATAGGACCAAAGAGTAACGGACCAATACCCAGCCCCAGGAATATCATGGTAATGAGCAACTGGTTGTCTGCCAATTCCTTGGTTCCAACCGCCAATCCGATGATATCCAATGCAGGCAGAATGGCATCTATCGCCAATGCTACAACCGACATCAGGAACGCCATTAATGCGACGAATTCGAATTGAGACAAGGTTTTCTTTTGTTGCATCCGGCAAAAGTAGACTAATTAATTATGGCAATTTTGCATTGCACAATTTTGAAAGTTTATTCAGTTATAGCTAAAACCTTCATTGACTAAAGACCAATATCTTTTTTTTCTTCGGAAGGAATAACGAGTGAAGCTATTATGCCGCCTAATAGTGAAAGGGCAATAACTCCGAGGGAAAGCCATTCGGGGATCTCCACGTTATGAGAGAGTAACATTTTTACCCCAACGAAGCTAAGAATTATCACGAGACTATAATTAATATACCGAAACTTCTGAAGCATACGCGATATGAGAAAATACATAGAACGCAATCCGAGAATCGCTAATATGTTAGAGCTAAAAACGATGAAGGGGTCGGAGGTAATTGCAAGAATCGCAGGTATACTATCCAATGCAAAAAGAATATCGGTTAATTCTATCACCATCAGCGCAATGAATAGGGGTGTCGCCGCGCGAATACCCATTCGACGGATAAAAAATTTGTCGCCGTCCATTTTGTGAGTAACGGGAAACATCTTCCGAAGCCATTTATAAACGAACGATGTTTTCGGATCGAACTCTGTACCGGAAGAAGTAAGCATTTTATATGCTGTATAGAGAAGAAATACTCCGAAGACATATATAATCCAATCAAATTTATTGATCAGCGCTACTCCGAATAGTATCATCAAACCTCTAAAGACAATGGCACCTAAAATACCCCAAAACAAAACACGATGCTGATATTTATCGGGAATGGCAAAACTGGAAAAGATAACTGCAATTACGAAGACGTTATCGATACTCAAAGAAAGTTCAATGAGATAGCCGGTAATGTATTTTAGCATGGCGTTATTCGGGCTCAAATTGGTAGGATTATCCACCATACCATTAGAGAACAACCAATAAATAACACCGCTAAAAGCCAGTGCCACGGAAACCCAAATAGCCGTCCAAATGGAAGCTTCCTTGGTTTTAATAACATGAGCCTTCTTATTGAAGACACCTAGGTCTAATGCGAGAAAAAAAATGATGATTACAATAAAAGCTCCCCAAACAATCATTTGATAAATTTTGCTCGAAATTACACACAAAACGATAACTATTTAGATAAGGAAATGTTAATTAAGGCCTCTACTGTTAAATGTTTTCTAATTTATTTTAAACAAGAATAGCTAGTTGCTAACTTTAAAGAAAAAACATGTTGACGACAGATAAGAAAACTACAAAATTTGAAATTCACCCTTTGTTAAATGAACGTTGGAGTCCGCGTATGTTCTCAGAGCAAACCGTTTCTGAAACAGAATTACGGACAATTTTTGAAGCGGGGCGTTGGGCGCCGAGCAGCAACAATATTCAACCATGGCGTATTGTATGGGGGATAAAAGGAAGTAAAACTTACGCACGTATCTTTGAATGCTTAGACGATTTTAATCAGAAATGGGCGGGTAACGCTCCGGTTTTGTTGTTGGGTGCGTTTAAAAAAACAAATAGCGACGGAAAGGAAAATTTTCATGCTCTTCATGATCTTGGAGCATTCAGCGCCATGATGACGGTTCAGGCGCAGCATCTTGGAATAGCAGTGCATCAAATGGCAGGCATAAAGTACGAGAAAGCTAAGACGGAATTCAATTTTCCTGACGACTACCATGTGGCTACGGGAATAGCCATGGGATATTACGGAGGGGATACTTCTGAATTACCCGACGAGCTTGAAAAGATAGAAACTCCCAAGAGTGAACGTTTATTACAACGAGAATTCACTTTTAACGGGGATTTTTCAGAAACTACAGGGATGTCTTCCGAAAGACAACCGTTAGATTAATAACCATAAAACGAAAACTATGAGCAACGAAAAAAGCAATACAAAAGACCACGCCGATTTTCAATCGAGCTATAATCAGTCGAAGAATTTTAGTAATACAATCAAAGAAGATGCATTAGAGCCTGTTGGCGAGGGCGATGTAAAAGTTACTTCAAAAAATACTCTAACAGAAACTGATAAGGAAAAAATAGCCGATGCAATGGATAAAATGCATGAGCGTATTGAAATGACCCCCGGGGGTGAGCAAAGTGATAGTTCGGAGGAGGAATAAAATGAAAAATTAAATAAAAAGCAGCCTTTTGGGCTGCTTTTTTTGTTTAATCGATTCCACCTTTCCGGGTTGGAGAGCGGGGAGTAGGCCAATCTCGTGGTTGTCCTGTCCTGTCGTCTATAGGTAAGATACTTTTAACTCTGGAGGAAGTTTCGGGATCTTCACTTGCCATATATGTTAAGATGGCGGTAAGAATTACGTTGTCCCTTAAATCATCAAAGATTATCTTGTCGTAAGTATCCCGATTTGTATGCCAGGTATAATTCCAATACGACCAATTAAGCGAACTCAAGCTAAAAGCAGGAGCTCCCGCCGCCTGGAAGGAGGCATAATCTGAGCCACCTCTTGCCGGACTTCCGGGAAAAGACGTTTCAATTTCATCTTTTATTTCTTTTGGTACCGGATGTAACCAGCGTGAAAGGTAATCGTAAGAATTTAAAAATCCACCACCCGTTAAACGTACTACGCGTCCGGTTCCATTATCCTGATTAAACACGGCCTGAACTTTTGCTACGATCTCGGGATGGTCCTCCACAAAGGCCCGGGAACCGTTGAGACCTTGCTCTTCGCTACCCCAGAGTCCGACTAAAATAGTGCGCTTCGGATTGGGATAAAATTTCTTTAAGATTCGCGCTGCTTCCATCATTACCAGTGTTCCTGTTCCATTATCGGTGGCTCCTGTACCGCCGTCCCAGGAATCGAAGTGAGCCGAAAGAATCACGTATTCATCGGGTTTTTCGGAACCTTTTATTTCGGCTATGGTATTGAAAGTAGGTACAACTCCAAGTTCTTTCGACTGAGCCACAATATGAAGTTTGGGCTTTTTACCGGATTCGGCTAAACGATACACCAATCCGTAATCTTCCAATTCGAGATCGACAGTTGGAATCTTTTCGGTCCGTGCGCCAAAGATCTTATTAACTCCAAAACCTCTTGACCAATTGGAGGTTATAATTCCGGCAGCTCCGGCTGCCTCGAGCGGTTCGTGAATAGTTCGGCTGCTTTGATCTATTCTTTGGAAATTTTCATTATAATCGGAATTCATTTGATCTCTTTGGGCTTTCATTCGTTCGAAGGAACCCTCCTTTGCGAACTCTTCCCAGTTATAGTCGGGGCGACCGGTGGGTTGCATCATGGAAGTCATCACAAATTTACCTTTTACAGAAGGTAGCCATTTTTCGAAATCGGCTTTATCCTTAAAAGTGGGGATCACAACCACTTCTTTGGTGATTCCATCTTTACTGGTGCTTGGATTCCAGGCTAACTGGGTTCCGCGAAGACTTTGCACCCGGGGTGCGACCATATCGATATGTGTAATTCCGCGTTCCCAGCCACGCCATTCGCCCCATTTTTCATTTCGTGCATCAATGCCCCAAGACTTAAAAGTTTGTACTGCCCAGTCGTGTGCTTCCTGCATCTGCGGACTCCCAACAAGTCGGGGGCCAATATCGTCTAAAAGTTGGTGTCCGAGTGACTCGAGTTGAGAATTTTCGGTAGCTTCTTTAACCATCTTTTCTACGATTGCTTCGGAAGTTTGCGACAGGAGCGTAGGAACACATAAACTAAGGGTGAGGAGGAAGGTGAGGAGTTTTTTCATCGGACTTATTTTTCAGAATTAAATATTATAATTGATTTATAAAAATACGGTAAATTTATAAAGTTGTAAGTATTGTTGAGATCATAATAAAGAGAAAAGGAAATACATTAAAAAAGAGCGATTTAGGTATAATTTTTGAGTTACATATTGAAAAAATTATGAAAGCAATAATAAATATAGGACTCGTTTTGCTATTATTTACAGCATGTAAAAGTAGTGATAGTGTGAACCAAAGTAGTGCTGCTGAAGCATTACAAACGCGACAACTTATTGAGGCCGGGGATTTTGAGATAACTATGAACTGGGCGAATCCGATGGCTACCAACGAACTGAATCAGTTAGGGAATAGCGGACTCCTGGGTGTTGGCAATAGTGCCGGAAGGATCAGTTTGATTGGTACTACCAGCTACATGCGATTTAAAGGCGATAGTTTACAGGTTTACTTGCCTTATTACGGCACGCGACAATCTGGTGCCCGACTTGGGAATAACAGTGGTGCGATTGAATTTGAAGGTGTTCCCAGAGAATTTCAAAAAGAATATAATGAGTCCAAGCGACGAACTGATATTCGGTTCGAGATGAAAGAAGATTCAGAAAATTATAATGTATTTATTTCGGTATACGCCAATAGAAATGCTGTTGTGAGTGTGAATAGTTCGCAGCGGAATTCTATTACGTATGATGGAAATGTAAAGGTTTTACAGGAGTAATACTACACTTACCGAATCCACCTTGCGCTCGGCAAAGCTCAAACAGCTTGTCGCACTTAATGTTTCGCTCCCCGCCTTAAAAGAAGTTTTTTCTGAGGCTCGGATTAAAGTTTTTCTTCTCTTTTCATGAGTTTAGATTATAGTGTCAGCTTATTTTTTAAGTGAGGTCCTATGATTCGACTTCGGGACCTTGGACTGTACAATCATGTTCTTTTCCCCCTGCATCCGACGAACAAAGTGAGAGGACTGCATACAAAAGAACCAAAAGATCTAGAGCTGCAGAAAAAACACTGATTACTTTGAATCAGCGACAGAATACGGCAAAGTAATCATGATTTGAACCCTATTTCGTTCCTTTTCGTCATAGATATTAATATCGAAGTCGGATGAATTGATCATTGTACCGGCGTAAAATCCGTTGGGGGTTTTCGAGAAGGTGAGTGTAACTGGCTTGCTTATTCCTTTGATGGTTAGGGTCCCCCGTACCAAGAACTCTTTGTTGGCGCCACCCTTAATTGAAGTGCTTTTAAAGGTAAGATTCGGAAACTCTTTTGCGTTAAAATTCTTTTTAGACCTAAGGATCCTGTTTCGGAGCCAGTTGTTAGTGTCCAGAGTTTCGGTTCCTACTGATCCGCTAAAAACAGCATTATCGATGTCTGATAGATTGATATTACCTGTGAAAATAAATTCTCCAAATGTTCCATCCACATCATCTT
Source organism: uncultured Ulvibacter sp. (assembly GCA_965367015.1). Taxonomy (GTDB): domain Bacteria; phylum Bacteroidota; class Bacteroidia; order Flavobacteriales; family Flavobacteriaceae; genus CAXBES01. The sequence goes on along the minus strand of CBDUGY010000083.1, from coordinate 2,683 downwards.
CTACAAAAACGAAGGCTATTTTGGCTTTTGACTCATCAATTTTTACTGTTTGGGCGATTAATACCGGCGGGAAAGTGAGAAGAAGGAGTGTGAGATATTTAAGCATAGCGAGATTATTTAAGACAAAAGTAGGGGAGATTCTTGATTTATAACGATGTATACAACTAAAAATTATAGATGAATTCACAGCAATGTGGATAGAAATGCAGGTAAATTGTGTAACAAACCGCATGTTAATGAGTCTCTTAAAGTACTGCGTACTTTATCAATCAAATCAAAACCAAATATGAAAACTTCAATCATCCAAAAAATCAAAGTATCATTCGGACTCCTGATACTTTTATTCAGCTTACAAATTACCGCACAGAATTCTATTACTTCCGCCGAATGGCAGGAAGACCTGCGCTTTCTTCAGGAGCGAGTTCATAATGATTATTCACACCTCTTTAAAAAAGTGACTTCAGAAAAATTTGATTCGGAGGTCGACAAGCTGTATGCCGAAATTCCAACCTTGCAAGGCCATGAGGTAATGGTAGGCTTTGCCCGGATCGTCTCATTATTCGGCTACGGACATACAGATATCGGATTTAAGGGTGGGGTAGTACCGTATCATAAATTGCCCATTAATTTATATCATTTTAACGATGGTGTATTTATCGAAGGCGCTCATAAAGATCACGGTAAAGCCTTAGGAGCAAAGCTGCTAGAAATAGAAGGCACACCCGTAGCAGAAGCGCTAAAATTAATAAAGCCGGTAGTTCCGGTTGAAAACGATCAGTATTTTAAGGCTTTCGGCCTGGTATATTTAACAATTCCGGAGGTGTTGCATGCACAAAGAGTAATGAAATCTTTAAAGCAGACCGTAACGCTAACTTTAGAAAAGGAGGGGAAGGTATTTGATTATAAACTAACTTCAGTTAAACCCGAAAAAATTAAATCGGAATACAGTATGTTGCCACATACAGGAGACTTGTTAAGCGCTCGTTTACAAGATGATACGCCGTATTATTTAAAGCATTTGGATAAGATATATTATTTGGAATATTTAGCGGAAGACAAGGCTGTTTATGTCCGTCACAGTCAGATACAGGACGATCCCTCCGAAAACATCCCGGCGTTTTACAAGCGGGTTTTCGATTTTATTGAAAAGAACGATGTTGAGAAGTTAATACTTGATGTTCGGCTAAATGGTGGGGGAAATAACTATAAGAACAAGCCAATAGTAACCGGCATTATAGAAAGCAAGAAGATAAACCAATCGGGTAAATTTTTTGTGATTATTGGTCGGCGTACTTTTTCTGCTTGTCAGAATCTGATCAACGAATTAGACAATTACACCAATGTAGTCTTTGTGGGGGAACCGAGTGCGGAGAATATTAATTTTTATGGCGATACCAGAAAGGTAGAATTGCCTAACAGCAAGTATCCCGTGTATTTATCGTTTGCGTGGTGGCAGGACAAGCCACAGTGGGAGAATGCCGACTGGACCGTGCCGCAAATCGCTGTAGACATGAGTTTCGAGGAATATCGCACCAATCAGGATCCGGTATTGGAGGCAGTGCTTAATTTTGACGGTAAGAATTTTATAGCAGACCCCATGGGGCATCTCACAAGGTTGTTTATGGACGGAAAATATGAAGAATTACAGAAGGATGCGACGCGGTTTGTAAATGATCCTGTGTATAATTTTGTGGATTTCGAAGATGAGTTTAATCAGGCCGGTTATAATTTGCTGGGTTCCGATCAAAAGGAAGGCGCGTTGATGGTTTTTGAAATGAATGCTAAGTTATTTCCAAACTCTGCCAATGCCTGGGACAGTTTAGCTGAGGGCTACTGGAAAAGCGGTAATAAGGAGAAGGCCAAGGAACTTTATAAGAAAGCCATACAATTAGATCCGAGTGGTGCTACGGGAGACAATGCAAGAAAGATGTTAGCGGAGATGAATAAGGAGTAGGATTAGAATCTGTTATATTTTAGCGAGTTGGACTATAAGAATTGTTTCAACCATCACAATTTGGGTGCAAGAAACTGCTGTAAATATTGTATATTAGTCTGAATACCAGTGAAATGGATAAAGACTCTGAAAGAACAAACCTTACGAAGCAGCTCGAATTATATTCAAATTCGATTATAGCTTTTATAGTATTTCAGGGACTGGGATATTGTTATCAGTTTGGTACAAATTCAGGATTTAGCAATTCGGTTAAATGCAATATTGTGCTAGCGATTGGATTGATATGCGTACTGTCGTTAACGATGATTCTCGCACTAATTGGAAATTATCTGATAGGTAAGAAGACAAGCAGCATGGTTAGTTCGGAAAACAGTGCACTGGTAAGAAATATATACCGGGGAAAGTTGGTTGTAATTGTGCTCTTTGGTTTGTTACCGATTTTGGTTACATTGTATTTTGGGATTATTGAGACACATCAGTGTTTATAGATTAGAGTGACTTAGGTGATTAATCTAAAAGGCAGAGGACATATTCAAAAATTCTATTTGACATACTATTTATAGCATAGATCCGGTGGACGTATGCTATAAATACAAAAGAGGCAGAGGACATATTCAAAAACTCTATTTGACATAATATAAATTATAGTACAAATGTTGTCATTGGTATTTTATTAGGGAAGTCCATTTGATAGCTATAATGTAGTATTATGTAAAATATCCCAGAAGC
>CBDUGY010000082.1:0-13723 GCA_965367015.1 uncultured Ulvibacter sp. | reverse complement strand
GAATGCATAGAATAAAATTTATACTTCAAAGATGAACTATAAATTTTAAAATGATCTATTTTAAATATTGGTAGTTGTTCGGATTTATAATTCAGGACACTTTAGGTTACTTTCTTTTCCTGAATGAATACTGTTGGCGAAGTTTGTGTCTGTTTTTTGAAAGCGCTATAGAAGGCAGATTTAGATTTAAAGCCTACCGAATTACCTATAGCTTCTATCGTAAGATGTTTAAAATCATCGCTCATTAAACGTTGTTTTGATAATTCGACTCGGTACTCATTAATAAAATCATTAAAGTTTTTGCCTGTCGACTGATTAATAATTTTTGAAACATAGTTGGGGTTTGCACCAAGTAAGCCGGAGAGATTTTTTAGCGAAACGCTCTCTGAAATAAAATAGGATTCCTTTTCAATATATTTTTTGATGTCTAAAATTGTAACAGGTTCTTCCAAAATAGTTAGTGTTTCGTACTTATCGGCTAACCAAGATTTTTCGAAAAATCTTGATTCGAATAAAAGCATAAAACTAACTGAGAATAAAAAAATTGTCTGAAGAATGCTTATATAATGATCTCCTAAATCATTTTCAAAATTTAGATAAATAACAATGACAATGGGTAGAAGAATAATGAACAAGCCAAAAAGGTTTTTAGAAAATTTTAATTTACTACTCCCATCTTTCTTCGCTTTTTCCACAAATGATTTCTTCGAATTTCTAATAATAACCCGCAAGGAAAGAAAGGTGTAAATTAAAAAACTAATTAAAAGGATCCATCTGAAATGATCTTTTATGTTTTGGTACCAAAAATTTAAACCTACTGGAATATCTGGGCGTTCGGAGTCTGGAAAATATGCACTTAGATAAGCATATAACTTTACCGATTTGGGATGCATGTAATATCCAAATTGAGTGATAAAATAAACCAATGGCAAAAGAAAATGATGCCAATGTTTGCGAAAATTAAAGGGTTTTCGTTCTAAAACCCCCAATATAAATAAGTAGAAAAGAGGTGCCCATAACAAGACAAGTGGCTCTGTGCTGTCGTTCCAGTCTATAACATATTTCATAAGCCCGGTATAACATAAATAGCTATCCAGCAATACCAAAGTGTAAATTAAAAGAAAAAGCCCCAGAAATTTTATAGGAACTTTTTTGTTATAAGTTTTAAGTAGAATAACCGATGAGATAAAAAAACCCTGGAATATTCCAAGTAATTCGAATTGCGATATCACATTGTGCCTAATAGGAATTTGATCTATGATATGTTGAAGGTGTTCCATGCTAATTAAAGTTCTAAAAATGTCGGTATACGAGGAACTACAAATGCCACCGGGATAAACCAAGACCAATATAAAAAGATTATTCCAATCTCGACTTATAAGACCTCACTATCAAGGGTATCTGTAACAACATAATAACGAGGATCATCGATAGCCTCTTCAATAACACTTTCAAATTCAGGATTCCATTTCAAAAGAAGAACCTTACAATCGGGGCTGAGGTGCGTTAATTTAACCTCCTTACCGGCCTGTAGATATTTATTTGCGACATTTCTGAGGGCTTCAACTCCACTATGGTCTGATACCTTAGATTCTATGAAATCGATTTCAATCTTATCGGGATCTGTCTTAAAATCGAACTTCGAATTAAAGTTCTGCACCGAACCAAAGAATAAAGGTCCCCAAATTGCATATACTTTTGTGCCGTCTTCCTTAATATGTTTGCGAGCCCTAATCATCGTTGCATTCTTCCATGCAAATACCAGAGCACTCATAATAACACCCGCAATTACAGCTACGGCTAAATCCTGCCACACTGTGATTGCAGATACGGCAATTAGTACGAAGGCGTCCGACAGTGGGATTTTATGAAGTATTCTAAAACTACTCCATGCGAAAGTGCCTATTACAACCATAAACATAACACCAACAAGAGCGGCAATTGGAATTTGTTCTATCAATGGTGCCCCAAAGAGCACAAAACACAATAACGCAACGGCTGCAACTGCTCCCGAAAGTCTACCTCGACCCCCGGAGTTAACATTAATAATTGATTGTCCGATCATAGCACAACCGCCCATTCCACCAAACATTCCGTTCAATATATTCGCTCCACCCTGAGCCACACATTCGCGGTTTCCACTCCCGCGGGTTTCGGTCATTTCATCGATTAGGTTTAGTGTCATTAGCGATTCAATCAATCCTACTGCTGCTAGTATAAAGGCTGTAGAAAATATGAGGCCCCAATATCCTTCCATCGTATCAAATAATCCGAAAATTTGAGCCTGAAAAGTTGGTAATCCTCCCTGTAATCCACTCCCTCCACCATCTCTAATGAAAGATCCTACTGTACTCGCTTCTACACCACCAAAAATTGTGATACATGCCACAACTACTATCGCTACCAAAGCGGCAGGGATTTTCTTGGTTAGTTTGGGAAGACCAAACATTATCGCCATGGTTAGCAATACGAGTCCCAACATAATCCAGAGTTGTGTTCCTTGCATGTACTGCTGACTCCCATTTACATTTTCTTTAAATAGTCCGAGCTGTGAAAGGAAAATCACAATAGCTAAGCCATTCACAAATCCCATCATTACCGGATGTGGAATTAGCCGCACAAACTTTCCAAGTCTCAATACCCCTGCAGATATTTGTATCGCACCAACAATCAGAAGTGTAATAAATAGCCATTGAAGCCCTAGATTTTCTATCGGAACTTCTAAGGTAGCACCTACTTCATTTCCTTTTTGGATCATATGAACCATCACTACTGCCATCGCGCCCGTTGCTCCCGAAATCATTCCAGGTCGACCACCAAATAGCGCTGTTACTATCCCCATCATGAACGCGCCATATAATCCTACTAATGGATCAATACCTGCGACAAAGGCGAAAGCAACTGCTTCGGGAACCAACGCAAGTGCTACTGTAAGTCCGGAGAGTATGTCGTTCTTAGGATTTTGTGTAAAATTCTTAAGTGTTTTTTGCAACATAGGATTTCGCTTAAAAAGCGGCAAAGATAGGAATTTAGATGGGAGGGGAGATTAGACTTGAGGTTTATTTCGTTGTTGTTTTATTTCTCTGAATATATGTCTCGATTTGAATTTCAGAATGGTAGTAGCGCATAAAATCCCCGATAACATAGCGCCTGCCACTCCTACAAGCGTAATATCTTGCCCCACCAGTCTTAATCCTTTAATTTTTGTTTTAGGTCTTAAAAAGGGAAGGGTAAACCTGTCAGGAGTATGCGCCAATCCGTATATCTCACCGCTCTTATAATTCGAAAAATGTCTGGTTGACAAAGGCGTGGAAACCTCTGCCACTTGAATATGCCCTTTTATCTGCGGAAATAATCGGCACAATGTTTCCAGCATAGAAGTCTTAAATTCTTCCTTCAATTTTTTATACGCCTCTTCGCGATTTCTCCATGGTTGATCTTCGTAATCTTTGAACCACTCGTACTTACCTACAGATATGGCTTGAATTGTAGAAGTACCGGGATTGGTTACTTCCCACTGCGAATCTTTTGCTGAGGGGAACGAAATATATGCAAAGGTTTTGGGAGCTTCAGATAAGTTTGCATTTTCTATTAATAAATCGGTTTGATCGTGAGCGTAATACCAAACATTGTGTTTTGGCAGTTGCAGAGCCTCAGAAGAGCTGTCTAAACCTAAGTAAAGGCATATATGTGCGCTTGCCGGACCAACATTCTTCGCATCGAAGTTGCAACGCAAACGTGATTTTTCAGAAAGTAATTCGTTAAAAGTATTGTTAACTCCTACATTGCTTATCACGCTCGAACAATTGATAAAGCTATTATTTACGCGAATTCCAACAACTTTATTGGCCTCAACAACGATCTTCTGCACTTCGGCGTTGATAAAAACGGTGCTACCTAAAGAAGTTAGTACATCAATGGTTTTACTGCTAATTTGATCTGCGCCCCCTTTGGGATAATATCCTCCATCTAAAAAATGTGAAATTACCATGGCATGAGCCGCAAAACTGCTGTGTTTGGGTGAAAGTCCGTAGTTTCCACATTGTCCGCAAAGCACAGCGATAAGAAGTTCATTATCTGTAATTTTTTTTAGAACTTCCCAAGTGGTTTTTTGTGAATATCTCGCATATCTCTTTCTGAAAATCCATCCAAGTGATTTACTTAGCCATGGTTCGAAAACTTTCTCGAAAAAAAAGGCTGTTCCGCGTTGGTTTGCCTTTTTAATTAATTGCATATAGGTGTCGATGGCTTCTGAATCTTCGGGAAAATAAGATTGCATTTGGGTCCTGAAATTTTCTTTCCCGGCCTTAAATTCAAATTTTTTACTACCGATATAAACCACATCGTAAACATCTCCCATGGATTCCCACTCCAGTTTGCCAGCGGTTAAATAATCAAACATTTCGCCTAAGGAAGAATCAGCACCAACATTTCCTACATAGTGAACCCCAACGTCCCATTGAAAACCATCTTTTCTCTTAAAGTTGTGTGTAAATCCGCCGGGAACATAATGTCTTTCTAATACTGCGACTTTATAACCTGCTTTGGCAAGCCAAGTTGCAGTGGTTAAACCTCCGATGCCTGAGCCTATCACAAAATGATCGTATTGAGAAAAATCGATATCCGGTGAAAAACGTTCGTAGGCTTTCTTAGGCATACATATGTTTATGAAAATTCAGAATTACATCTCATCACCAAAGAAAATAGCATTCATTAACAACTTGTTTGTTCCATACCAAAATGCTCTAAAATTAGTATTATCGGTAAAGTAAATAACCTGTCCACGCCCCATACCACCTACCTTAAACGGTACAGTGTTTTTCAAATCCTTTAAATTAGGTTTTGAAATATAACCACTTAATAATGGGTTTTCGGTATATTGAATAGGATTGTCGTAGCTGTCTTTCGCCGCTTCTAAAAACAATGTCGTATTCCTGAACATTGGTAAGCGATCATTTTTATATCCAAATGCAATAGGGTGGGAGCGGTCTAATTTAGCTTCAAAAATTGCCCCACCAATTACCTGAGCACCAAAATTGTCACTTCGTTGTTCGAAACTTATATTTGCTACTGAGTCTTTTCTGTTTTTAAATTTCATTTTCAACAACTCGTTACTATTCAACCATCGACCTGCATTTCTGAAGCCAATAAGTGTTCCTCCTGCTTTCACCCAATCTTTTAGTTTTTCTGCATCGTCCTTATCAAGTGCATTCCCCCAGGAAGCCGGCAAGATGATATCCGTATATTTAGTGAGATCTAGTCGGCCAAAATTCCTAGTATCCAATTTGGTTATCAGCATATCGTAACGCTGGTCGAATAGATGCCATATTTCCCCGGCGTCACTCGGATTTATACCTTCTCCCGTTATAACAGCAACTTTAGGTAATTCTACGGCACGAAAACTCCCACTTCCAAGATCGATTCCTTTTGTAAGGCCCGTATTTACCGCGTTAAATATTACATTAGCCTCTTGGCTAACTTCAGAAAGAAATTGAGCCATTTCGGAAGCAGTTAATTTCTGATTTTGAACGGGGATCATTATCGTACCGTAATCATATTTAATATTCGCAAGTGTAAAGGGTGTCATTCCAACTTTCGCACGTAAACCCTTCTGAAGAATCATATTTAATGCTTTTGGCGAATAATATTCATGCCACTCCATTAAATATGCATAATTAGAAATTGGTGGTCCGGTGACTTTCGGTTTTTGCAAATTTGTTACCTCATTACCAGCTTTACTTATAGCGATGCTCTCGTCATAATCTAAGTTAAAAGCGAGTGGAAATGTCCACGCACTTATATCATAAAATAAACTATCTGTAAAAGTTGTTCTCTTTTCGAACATTGCGTTAATAAGTCGGTGTTGTCTTTGATTCTTTGGAATAATATAGCTGTGGCCTTTTTTGTAATTTTTTCCATTCGCGCTAAAGTTTTCTTTTATCTCATGAAACTTTATTTTATGTCTCTGAAGGATTTCTGCAAGTTGATAGGCTTTCATGCCATCTTTTTCATCTCCAAAGACTATAGCACCCCCCTTAGAAGCTTCGTTTCGGGCGCTATTATAGAAATCACGCTGATAATCCAATATTTTGACACGCATGGCTACTGCAGCCTCAACGGTAGAAAGTGCGGCGGTAAACTGATTGCGGACCGTAAATGGAAAAGTGAGAATTCCGTTATCACTTTCCTGAGCGTGCCCACGGGATGATGCCTGTTCGAACAGTATACCAATACCCCCGTTTACATCCGGGAATGTTGAGCCTTTTCCGTAGTAAAAATCATCAAAGTTCTCTTCGGTATAATAAAAACTCCCAATCTTGTCGAGGGCTTTAGCATGATATTGTCCAATTTCTCCTGTAAGATCTTGATTCTTTTGGGGAGTTAACGGGTGGGTTCGTGATGGAATTCCGGGCTGAAAGAAGAAGCTGGAATTAGTGCCCATTTCGTGGTGGTCGGTTAAAATATTGGGATACCAATTATGAAAGGTGGTAATACGTGCTCTACTTTCAGGCAGTTGAACAGGAAGCCAATCTCGGTTCATATCGAACCAATAATGGTTAGTTCTTCCTCCCGGCCAAACTTCGTCGTATTCACGATCGTAGGGATCGGGATTAATATTTTTGCTTTTGTGCATATTAGCCCAATATGCAAAACGCTGCAGACCGTCGGGATTAAATGAAGGGTCGAAAAGGATCACAGTATTCTTAAGAATTTCATCAATCTTAGGCCCTTGCGCGGCAGCCAGGTAATAGGCGTAAGCCAAAGCTGCGTTCGAACCACTTGGTTCATTTCCATGGATCGAAAATCCTTGGTATACCACGATAGGCATCGTGGAGGTGTTTAATGAACTCGAATTAGTCTCAACTAATGCGACATGATTTTTCTGAATTTCATCAATGTTATTTAAATTAGAAGGTGAGCTCACAGTTAATAAAAGTAGCGGACGTCCTTCAAAAGTAGTTCCTCTATTTTCTATGGTCATACGGTCACTGGCCTCAGCAAGAGCGAGCATGTATTGTGAGAGTTTATCGTGGGTAATATGCCATTCACCTACTTCATGACCTACGATACTCTTTGGGGTGGGTATATTGGGGTTATATGTGACATCTTTCGGTAAATAATAAGACAAATCTACGACGTAATCTTGAGCGAAAATGGATAAAGAGACAAGGAGTAAAAGAGGACATATTAATTTTTTCATGAGCAAGATTTATGTAAAGTTTAAATATAAAAAATCCGCAACGAAAGTACGTTGCGGATTTTATTAAAATTTATAAAATTAAGTTGGTTTGTTACTAAATATCGTCGAAACTAACATCGGTAAAACTGCTAGGGGAAGTATCTTCGCCGTTGCTAGTAGTTTCTGAAGGAGTTAAATCTCCTTCCTTCTTATAATCTTTTTGATGACGCTCACTAATTACTTCAGTTCCTTTCTCATCAATCACATAATCGATCATCTCTTCTAAATTCTCCTTAAATTCGATAAAATCTTCTTTGTAAAGATAGATCTTGTGCTTCTTATAATGGAAAGATCCATCATCATTTGTAAATTTCTTGCTTTCAGTTATTGTAAGATAATAATCTCCTGCTTTTGTGGATCTAACATCAAAAAAGTAGGTGCGTCTTCCTGCACGCATAACTTTTGAAAAAATCTCTTCTTGCTCCATCGAGTAATTCTCGCTCATAATTTTGGTTGTTAACGTTTAGCCAAAAATCTAAAAAAAAACCAAATATGACAACTTTAACTTACATTTCTTTTTCTAAAAGTTGCTTTGCGTACAATTCTTTGTAATAACCATCGGTATTCACCAACTCATTATGAGTACCTTGCTGTATGATTTTGCCTTCTTCCAAAACAATAACTTTATCTGCATTTTTGGCAGAGGAAATTCGGTGACTTACTATAATCGTTGTCTTATTTTTCGAAATCTTATTTAAGTTTTGTAGGATTTCTTCTTCTGTCTCAGTATCTACCGCTGAAAGACAATCGTCGAACAATAAAATACGCGGGTCTTTAATTATAGCTCGGGCAATTGAGACCCGTTGTTTTTGACCCCCACTCAAGGTAATACCCCTTTCTCCCAGAATCGTTTCGTAACCTTTATTAAAACCAATAATATTATCGTGCACAGCGGCAAGTTTAGCGGCTTTAATTACTTCCTCTTCTGAAGCGTCCTCTTTACCAAATTTTATATTATTGCTCAAAGTATCACTAAAGAGGAAGGCATCCTGTGGCACGTATCCGATACTACCTCTAAGACTATTTAAATTAAGTTGATCGTTGGGTACTCCGTCTATTAATATTTCTCCATCAGTTATATCGTAAAGACGACCGATGAGTTCCAGAATAGTAGACTTTCCGGATCCTGTATTTCCTACTATCGATAATGTTTCGCCCGGGTTAATATAAAAAGAAACATCATTTAACGCAGTTATGTTTGTATCCTGATAGGTAAATGAAACATTTTTAAACTCGATCTTGCCATTGATTGATGTTATTTCTGAAGTTTTGTTTATCACTTCGGGTTCTTCCTTTAAGAACTCGTTGATTCGTTTTTGCGATGCTTCAGCTTGCTGGACCATTGAGGTAACCCACCCCACTACAGCTACAGGCCAGGTTAGCATGTTTACATAGATAAGGAATTCAACAATAGTTCCAAAGTCTTCTATAGTGCCATCGATAAATTGATTTCCACCAATATAGATCACCATCAGATTACTAACCCCGATGAGCAACATCATCATTGGAAAGAATAACGCCTGTACCTTTACAAGATCTATATTTTTTTCTTTGCTGCCTTCCGATAGTTCAACAAATTCATTGTTTATTCGTGGCTCTATACCATACGCTTTTATCACTGAAATTCCACTAAAACTTTCTTGTGTAAAAGTGGTAAGCTTAGAAAGATATTGCTGTACAATTGTACTTCTTTTATGGATGGCAACACTAAGTCGGTATACAGCTATGGATAAAATTGGCAGAGGCGCAATAGCGTATAATGTCAACAAGGGAGCTTTATAAAACATATAACTCACAACCACTATAAAAAGTGTAATGGTTGTTGTGCTGTACATAATTGCGGGCCCCACATACATACGCACTTTCGATACATCTTCACTTATACGATTCATTAAATCCCCTGTTCGGTTTTGTTTATAAAAACTTAAGGATAGTTTTTCGTATTGCTGAAATATCTCATTTTTGAGATCGAATTCTATGTATCTGGATACTACAATGAATGTTTGCCGCATAAGAAAGGTGAAAAAAGCAGCGAGTACTGTTGTCCCGATAATTAATAAGATGTTTTTTAGTAATTCCGATTCTACATACGCCATATCGGTAATTTCTCCGTTTACATATTTTTCAATCACTCCAACCGAGTCTCCAATAAATTTTGGTGCCAAAAGTGCAAAGATTCTTGCAATGATTGTGATAAATAGACCTAAAAGAAGACGTCCTCTGTATTTGAAGAAATATCGGTTAAGGTGCTGAAGCTCTTTCATTTACGATTATGGTAATTTATTAACAAATTCTCTTTTTAACAACAATATTTTTGCAGTATTGTTAGTAAACAATTACTTTTGCACGTCCTTTTTAAGGATACCTTAATTTAAAACTACTATGGTGACTGAAATATTGACCCCGAATGAATTAAAAAAAGTAGCTCCTGTTTTCGGACAAATGTCCTTTGACGATCATGAGCAGATAATTTTTTGCAACGACAAAGATACAGGTTTAAAAGCAATTATTGGTATCCACAATACGGTCTTAGGACCCGCTTTAGGTGGTACAAGAATGTGGCAGTACAATAGTGAGTGGGATGCCTTGAATGATGTTTTGCGATTATCTCGCGGGATGACTTATAAATCGGCAGTAACCGGTTTAAATCTTGGAGGTGGTAAAGCCGTGATTATTGGAGATGCGAAAACTCAGAAAACACCGGAGCTTATGTTGCGTTTTGGGGAATTTGTTCATTCTCTGAACGGAAAGTATATAACTGCAGAGGACGTAGGCATGGAAACTGCTGATATGGATCTCGTAAGAACTGTCACACCATTTGTTACGGGTATTTCTGAAGATAAAGGAGGTGCAGGCAATCCTTCACCTATTACCGCCTACGGTGTATTTATGGGAATGAAAGCCGCGGCTAAATTTAAATTTGGATCTGAAGTTCTTGAAGATAGAGTCGTGGTTGTTGAAGGGATTGGTAATGTAGGAGAAGCGCTCGTGGAAAACCTGACCAACGAAGGCGCTAAAGTGTATATTGCCGATATCAATCAAGATCGCTTAGAGGAGGTACGCGACAAATACAGTGTTGAAATTTACGGAGGAAATAATCTGTACGCCGAGGAAATGGATATCTACGCACCTTGTGCTCTTGGAGCCACTGTGAATGACACTACGATTAACCAAATAAAGGCTAAAATAATTGCAGGTGCTGCCAATAATCAATTGGCTGATGAAAATAAACATGGTTTGATCTTACGTGAAAAAGGAATCGTATATGCTCCGGATTTCCTTATCAACGCTGGTGGAATTATTAATGTTTATGCTGAATTGGAAAATTATGGTCGTCAAGAAATAATTAGAAAGACCGAAAATATTTACAATACAACATTGGAGATATTAAACAATGCAGAAAATAATGGAATTACTACGCACCAGGCTGCTTTCGATGTTGCTCAGGCGCGAATTGATGCCAGAAAAAAAGAAAAGTAATTTTCAATTTTTTATGTTATATCTTTGCAACGCACAAGAGAGTTCTTGTGCGTTGTTTTGTATAACGCTGTTCTAAATGCAGTTGTAATTTCAAATATAAGTTCTTTAAAATATGCTCACAAGAAGACATATCAGGGTAAAAGTATTACAGTCGATTTACGCTTTCAATCAAAGTGAACATCCCGATATTGAAAAGCAAGAGAAGTTTCTATTCTACAGTATTGAGCAAATGTTGGATCTGTATTTATTGATGCTTCAACTAATGATAGCGATGCGCAATGAAGCCGAGATATTTCTTGTAAAATCTCAAAAAAAGCACCTTGCTACAGCTGTCGAAAAAAAAGCGAGCCGAGCTTTTATAGACAATAAGTTACTTCAATTGATATCAGAAAATACAGCCCTGATTCAAGTAATAAAAAACAAAAAACTTAATTATTGGGTACAAGACGACGAATACGTTCGAATCTTGCTGAAATCGTTGCGTTCTAAAGAATGGTACGATGATTATATCGAAAAAGAAGAGCATGATTTTAAGGAAGACAGGGATTTTATAGTTAAACTCTATAAAGAGATAATCGCTCCAAACGATAAGCTATACGAGTACCTTGAAGATAAACGCTTAACTTGGATTGATGATTTTCCAATAGTGAATACCGCCCTTGTTAAAATGCTTTCCAGACTTTCAGAAAAAAATATTGCCGACATATTAATTCCCAGCCTTTACAAGAATAGCGAAGACCGTGAATACGCTTTGCAATTGCTTCGGAAAGTTCTCCTAAATGAGGAGAAATTAGCTTCGGAAATTGAAGGAAAAACTCCGAATTGGGACAAAGAAAGTATTGCAGAAATAGATATGATAATATTAAAAATGGGGATTTCCGAATTTCTCTTTTTTCCATCCATTCCCGTTAGAGCTAGTATCAATGAATATCTCGAAATTGCAAAAGAATATTCAACTCCGAAAAGCAGTATTTTTATCAATGGAATCTTAGATAAATTAGTCAAGGATTTTGAGAAGGCTAATAAATTGAATAAAATTGGACGGGGACTTCGATAAAAGTAAAAAAATAACTATTTTAGCGGCGCTTAAAATTTTAAATATTATACTATGAAAAAATCAATTTTTATTCTTGCTGTATTGACAGTATTTGCATTCACATCTTGTAATGAGAAAGCTACAGATAAAGTAAGCGAAGAAAATGTTGCTGCGGCTGCAGATCGTGACGCTAAGGCGGGTGAATATCCTGTAATGACTTTTGAAGAAAATGAGTGGGACTTTGGTACTATCGAGGGTGGAACTGCTGTAGAGCATGTTTTTAAATTCAAAAACACTGGAAATGCACCATTAGTAATCGTTGATGCTAAAAGTAGCTGCGGATGTACCGTTCCGGAATATACAAAAGCTCCTGTAGCGGCTGGAGAAACTGGTGAGCTGTTAGTGAAATTTAACGGAAGTGGTAAAAACCAAGTAAGTAAAACAGTTACGATTACTGCAAATACTGAAAAAGGAAAAGAAACTTTAGTTATTAAGGCGTTTGTAAATGCAAAAGAAGGTGCTGCTACCGGTAGTGTCTTGCAAACAACATCTAAATAATATCTGAGAGAAAATATTTATGGAACAAATTCAAGGCTTTCTGCCAATTATTTTACTGTTTATGGTGATGTATCTATTTCTGATACGTCCACAAATGAAAAGACAGAAACAGGAAAAGAAATTTGCTCAAGAGCTGAAAGTTGGAGATAAAGTAATCACTAAAAGTGGTTTGCATGGAAAAGTCCTAAACCTAAATGATGATGGCACGTGTATTATTGAAAGCGGTGCCGGAAAGATGAAGTTCGAAAGATCTTCAATCTCGATGGAACTCAGCAATAAACTTAAAGCTCCAGAAAAAAAATAAATTCGAATAGATTTATTAAAAAACCTTCAGTGAAAACTGAAGGTTTTTTTATGCGTTCAATTTTCACTATGCTCTGTTTATTTCTTTGCCACTAGTTGCGCAATATTTACAATTACCTCGATTGCCTTTTGCATACTTTCAACCGGAACATATTCATACCTGCCATGAAAATTATGGCCTCCGGCAAATATATTTGGACATGGCAATCCCATAAAGCTAAGTTGTGAACCGTCGGTTCCACCACGAATTGGCTTAATCAAAGGTTTTATGTTGGCCATTTTCATGGCTTCTTCAGCAAGGTCAACAATGTGCATCACAGGTTCTACCTTCTCTCGCATATTAAAGTATTGATCTTTAATTTCTACCGAAATCAAATCTTTTTCATACTGTGCATTTAATTCATCTGCTAATTTTTGAATCATTTCTTTGCGTGCTTCAAAATGCTTTTTATCATGATCACGTATAATATACTGAAGCTTTGTACCGTCTACTTCCCCTTTTACGCTGTACAAATGAAAAAAACCTTGACGACCCTCAGTGTGCTCCGGCGTTTCCAATCTTGGAAGTGAATTGATGAAATCGGTTGCGATGTACATACTATTTATCATTTTTCCTTTGGCATAACCCGGGTGAACGATCTTTCCTTTAATAGTCACCACGGCTCCAGCGGCATTAAAATTTTCATACTCTAATTCTCCAATCTGACTGCCATCCATTGTATAAGCCCATTCTGCTCCGAATTTTTTCACATCAAACTTATGAGCACCACGACCAATCTCCTCGTCTGGAGTAAAACCAACTCTTATTTTTCCATGTTTTATTTCGGGATGATTTATAAGGTATTCCATAGCAGATACGATTTCGGCAATTCCAGCTTTATCATCAGCCCCTAAAAGTGTTGTTCCATCTGTGGTTATTAAAGTTTTGCCTTTATAGAGGAGTAGATCTTCAAAATCGTCGGGTGAAAGAACGATATCCTCTTTCTTATTTAAAACAATATCTTTTCCATCATAGTTCTCTATAATTTGAGGATTCACATTCGCCCCTGTAAAATCGGGGGTAGTGTCGAAATGAGAAATAAAACCAATTACCGGCACCTCATGAT
>CBDUGY010000081.1:0-13841 GCA_965367015.1 uncultured Ulvibacter sp. | reverse complement strand
CGATTCGTTTTTTCAACTCCTCACCTGGAACCATCTTTGGTTTCTACCCTATTTACTGATTTATTCAATATTATTGATTCCGGTTTTTATTTATATTCGAAATCATCCACAAAACAAATTTATTCAATGGGTAAAAAGACTTATAAGCACTCCCTGGAAATTGTATCTTTTTATTATTCCATTGTTTCTAATAGAAGGATTAGTAGAACCATTCTTTCCGGTAACTCATGCTCTGGTAAATGACTGGTTTACTTTTACCAATTTCTTTGTTTTATTTTTCTATGGATTTATCCTAATTTCAAGCGGCCCGGTGTTTTGGAAATCCTTAGAAAAAATTAAAACGGTGGCTTTAATCACAGGAGTTTTGGCATTTACGATTCTGGTATTTTTATGGTATGAAGAAGATGGATATATCAAACACTTTGTTGAAGCACTGATTTATGTTATTAATTTCTGGTCTTGGATCCTGGCAATCTTCGGCTATGCGGCCAAATACAGAAGTAAAAAAAGCAAGGCTCTCACCTACAGTAATAGAGCGGTCTATCCATTCTATATATTACATCAAACCGTGATAATTATAATCGCGTTTTATATAAAAGATTTACATTGGTCATTTATAATGAAATTCTCAATTCTTACTGCGGGTACGTTTGGGACGTGTTGGATTATTTACGATTTAATAATCCTCAGGACACCATTTCTTCATCCTCTCTTTGGTTTAAAAAAGAAGCGATCCGGTACCAAATCAACCTAATCATTATGAGATGCAATTATTTTTTCACGGTGTCTGCTAATTCTCAATCCATTAGCCACTTTTTGACTTGGATTAAGCAAAGTAACATCCTTACCATTAACAGCTCCAAGAACTAAGCATTCGCTCATGAAGGGTCCTATTTGTTTCTTCGGAAAATTGATGACTGCAACAATCTGCTTTCCGAGTAAATCCTCTTTGGTGTAAAGAGTAGTAATTTGAGCTGAAGATTTTTTAAAACCTATTTCCTTTCCGAAGTCAATTTTAAGTTTATAAGAAGGATTACGTGCTTCAGGAAAATCCTCTACTTCCATAATGGTTCCCACCCTCATTTCGACCTTCTCGAAATCTACCCAACTCAGGTTATTCGTCATGGGTGATAGTCAGCTTTTTACGCATTTCTGGAGATATATAGGTTCCGGCTGCACTATAGTTGTCGACCAACAAACCTTTGTGACCATCAGAGGTTTCAATAACATACAATATGCTGTTATCTCCCGGATTAGTCATTCCTTCAAACCGATAATATTTAATAACATCACATTCACCGGCTTTCCAATCTTTTTTTAATGACCGTGATGAAAGTCCTTCCTCCACTAAATTAAAGTCAACATTGTAACCTTCTTTTTGCAGAGCACCGATTGCTACAGATAGAGACGAGTATGAATTTTCCATTTTTTTCTTTTCTTAAAGTTACAAGACAATTCATACACTGACAAAAATTTATATTTTCTTTAATAATTAATTATGTCGAGCTCGGTTAGTTCTAATCTGGTTATCAATATTAATATATCTCAAAAATCAATTATCAATTGCTAAAGATCAATTCTTCATTACTCTTTACATGATACGGATTCCTGATTAAAATTGTAACTTTATCATCATTCTGCTTACTAATTATAAAAAGAAATATGGCACTTACCCCATCCAATATGCTCCCGTTAGGAACTAAAGCACCTAACTTTATGTTAACAGACACAATTACCAACAAAGAAGTGTCTCTTCAAGGTATTCAAGGTGAAAAAGGCACAGTGATCATGTTTATTTGTAATCACTGTCCGTTTGTTAAACATGTGAACGAAGAAATAGTTCGACTCGCAAACGATTATCGCGTCACCGGCTTTGGTTTTGCCGCAATTAGTAGTAATGATGTAGAGAACTATCCTGAAGATTCACCGGAATTGATGTGGAAGGTTGCTCAAAAACACAACTATACTTTTCCTTATCTATATGATGAAACTCAGCAGGTGGCAAAAGCCTACGACGCCGCTTGTACTCCAGATTTTTACCTTTTTGATGCTGAATTAAAACTTATTTATCGGGGACAGTTAGACAACTCACGTCCCGGGAACGGAATTCCGGTAAACGGTAGGGACCTTCGGGAGGCATTAGACAATGTGCTGAATAATAACCCACAACGTAAAGATCAAAAGCCCAGTATTGGATGTAATATTAAGTGGAAGGAATAAAAGACTAGCATTAATTTAATCTAGAACATTTCAATTTTTAGTCTGCTGTCTCCCACTGATCACTGCTATTTCCATCCTTTTTGTTTCATTATATTCTCAATATGCGCGTAATGATGATTGCAATGCCAAGCGTAGATTCCAGTATTTTCGGCAAGAGAGACGTTATTTGGTTTTTCGGGATGAATATATTCTCTCTGAAAATCTTCTGACTTCATACCTTTTAGTAAGAATACGAGTTTTCTATGCAACGCAGAAAGTGCTTGTAATGACATTTCTATGGGCGTAGTAACATAATCAAAAACCTCAGCCCATTTTGCTTCATCATACGCTTTAATAAGTGGCGTATCTTCAGTTAGCGCCCATTTGTAGCGCACATAACTGTGATGATGACTATCATAAACATGATGTACAACTTGTCTAATGGTCCAACCCTCCGGACGATAGCGGGTATTTAACTGTTCTTCGGAAAGATTGCCGACTAAGTTGGCCAATCGCTCGGGAAAGTGTTCTAAAATCGAAATCCAGGCTTCTAACTTTTCAGAAGTGATATTTGAAGGGCAATCAAATTTGCCAATAGGGTACTTCAGCGGGTCAAGTGTCATGCTATAAAAGTACAAAACGCCTCAGTTACCCGAAGCGTTTCTAATTTTTATTTTCTGAAAGATTTTTCTTCCGAAATAATTATCCTTTTATATTCATCAACTCTACATCAAAGACAAGAGTTGCATTGGGAGGAATAACTCCTCCTGCTCCGGCAGAACCGTAACCAAGGTTTGACGGAATCACAAAGCGGGCTTTATCACCTTTGTTTAAAAGCATGATACCTTCATCCCATCCTTCGATTACATGACCCATTCCTACAGGAAACTCAATTGGATTACCTCTTTTATACGAATTATCGAATTCACTTCCGTCTGGTAACATCCCTTTGTAGTGAACCGCAACTGTTTGCCCTTTATTTGGCTTCGGGCCATCCCCTTTATTAATATGCTTATAGTGCAAACCACTCTCGGTTTTTTCGAAACCCTTTACCAAATCCTTCATGGCATCTTCCTGCTCTTTTCTTGCAGCAGCTTCGCGTTCGGCTCTGGAACCTGTGAACTGTCTGAAGGCTTCAACCGCATTCCAGTTCTTTGCATCGTCACCCACACGAATAATTTCTACCTTTTGCATGGTGTCACCTTGTGCAATACTATCAACTACTTCCTGTCCTTCAACTACATTTCCAAAAACAGTGTGCTTATTGTCTAACCAATCTGTTGGAACGTGTGTAATAAAAAACTGACTTCCATTTGTACCTGCACCGGCATTTGCCATAGAAAATACTCCGGGCTTGTCGTGCTTAAGATCCGGATGAAACTCATCATCGAACTTATATCCCGGTCCGCCGGCACCAGTTCCGTCGGGATCACCCCCTTGGACCATAAAATCAGGAATGACCCGATGAAATGTTAGACCATCGTAATATGGCGTACCTTGTGGTTTTGCTTTATTTTCGAGTTGTCCTTCAGCTAAAGCCACAAAGTTTCCAACCGTTCCCGGTGTTTCTTTATATGTTAATTTGCCTAAAATTTCTCCCTTTTCAGTAGTTATTCTTGCGTAAATACCGTCTTGCATTGTATCTTATTTTTAATGATTGAACTCCAATTATTTTAGATTAGAGTTTAAAGACTGCAAAGGTACTAATAGTAATTTAATTGTGGAAGTTAAGAAACAATACTTGCGTTTTACTGTAACGTTTTTGCAAAAGATACATCCTTATAAAAAAGCCTTACTAACCGAAACATTATTATATGAAATCTGCAGTCTTTTTCTTGGTCACTTTTACAGCACTTTTGCTTTCTGAAAGTTCATTAGCTCAAAACCCTCATATAACCGGAACTATTAAAGTTTCAACCGTATCCGGTACGCTCAGAGGAGATGTAATTATTTCGAATTTACCCCATATTGAAGATTACACCATTCTATTAAACAAGGGACTAAACATCGAATATCTCAGAAATGAAACAGGAGCTGTAAATTATTATTATAATACGGCCTATGATGAGAAGGTATCAGAAGAAGCTTTTCAATATTATATTCCGAATAACGATAATACGGGGAAATTTCTTCCTAGGGAATTACGCATAAAATATACCGGCGCATTTCCAGTAATCAATTCATATTCCGAAGCATATGAATGGGGTGACTGGAAGGGAAATATTGCTTTTCAAAAAAATACCTTTCGTGCTTCAGAGCAATCTGTATGGTACCCCATTCTCTATGATGTAAAAAATGATGTATTACATAATAAATACACCTATGCCTTAGAAATTGTGACTGAAGAAGGAAATAGTATATACATTAACGGATCTGCTCCTAGTTCAAATAACACAAATCTTTTTACATCCGAAATACCGGTCTCCCTTCTCTTATTTGCAGGAAAATTCACTTTTTCAGAAATTAATGGCATTTACATCGTTAATGGCAAACTCAATAGCGCAAAAGAAAACACTCTTAGCAATTGGACCAATGAAATAATTACTTATTACGAAAGAAAATTAAACATTCCTTACGGACAGACAGTTACTTTTCTCGGAGCACATCCCACTTCTATAAAGAACGGGTGGATGTTCGTTACATATCCAACAATCGCAGTTGTAGGTAATGACCGTTGGAGTTTGTCTGGATTTTTTAATGATGAAACCGGCAATCTAATCGACAATTCCAGTATTGGATTTATTGCACACGAATTAGGGCATTATTATTTCGGAACTCATTTTGTTCCTAATGATAAATTAAATTGGATATTCCTTGAAGGAATGACCGAATATATTTCGCTCCAGGTTGTGAAAGAAATTCTGGGAGAAGAAGAGTATCACAAAAAACTTCAAAACTATATTAAAAACAGCAAAGAATTGGATGTAATCTCACTGAATAAAATAACTCAAAACTCACAAATTAACGGGACGTATAGATATAACTATTTCCCTCTGCTTATTACGGCACTTGAGAAAGAAATCGGTTTGGAAAATATCTGGAAATGGTATCAATTAATCCTTAATTCAAAGGACGTTAGATCAGATTATAACTTTTTTAAATCAACGCTTTTGCAAAGTGGAATGTCGGAGGAAAGATTTGAACGATTTGAAGAAAATTTTATTACATCTACAAATGCTAAGGAGCATGTAATTGAAGCTACAAAATCATTTGATTAATTAGCTACCTCACTGATAAATTTAATGCGATATAGGCGTAATTCGTCCAGGTCATAATCCCCATCAAATTCCTCCATTGCTGCTTCGATCTTATCGGTTTCTGCTTCGAGGAAATAATCATGAATCTCCTCTTGTTGGTCTTCATCAAGGAGATCATCTATCCAATAATCAATGTTTAGCTTCGTTCCGCTGTATACTATCGCCTCCATTTCTTTAATGAATTCGGGCATTTCCAGCCCTTTCGCGCTTGCAATATCGGTTAATGGTAATTTTCGGTCGACATTCTGGATGATGTACAGTTTTAATGCGCTATTGCTTCCGGTTGACTTAACGACAAAATCGTCGGGGCGAATTATATCATTCTCCTCAACATAGTTCTGAATCAATTTTAAAAAAGTAATTCCATATTTTTTAGCTTTACCCTCGCCTACTCCATGAACATTTGAGAGTTCATCCATGTTAACAGGATATTTCAACGCCATATCTTCAAGCGATGGATCTTGAAATATTACAAAGGGTGGGAGATTGAGTTTATCTGCCACTTTTTTGCGCTCTGCTTTAAGCAACCTATATAGATTCTCGTCGGCTACAGCGCCACCTCTATTTGCGACAACTACCACATCATCATTTGCTTCTTTAAATGAGTGATCTTCCGTCATCATAAAGGAAACGGGAGATTTCAGATAAGCCTTACCCGCCTTAGTCAGTTTTACCACGCCATAGGTTTCAATATCCTTCTTTAAATATCCTGCCACCAATAATTGACGTAACAATGCCATCCAAAATGCTGCATCATGTTTGGCCCCCATTCCGAAGAATTCCTGAGTATCGGTACGATGTGATTTGATCATGGCATTTACTTTCCCTATTAATACATTTACTACTTCTTTAGATTTGTATTGCTCATTTGTTTTGTCCACTACAGTCAATAGTTGAACGGCCTCTTTTTGTGCTTCGTGTTTCTTTTTAGGGTAACGCATGTTGTCATCCATATCACCACCTTCGCCTGTTTCATTATCAAATTCTTCACCGAAGTAATGCAAGATAAATTTTCGGCGAGAAATAGATGTTTCCGCAAAAGCCACCACTTCCTGTAGCAACGCATGTCCAATCTCTTGTTCGGCCACAGGTTTGCCACTCATAAATTTCTCGAGCTTCTCAATATCTTTGTACGAATAGTATGCTAAACAATGTCCCTCGCCCCCATCTCTTCCTGCTCTGCCTGTCTCCTGATAATAACTTTCTATACTCTTTGGAATATCATTATGTACCACAAACCTTACATCAGGTTTATCGATTCCCATTCCGAAGGCTATGGTTGCAACAACCACATCCGCATCTTCCATTAAAAACATATCCTGATGCTTCACTCTCGTTTTAGCGTCTAATCCGGCATGATAGGGCACAGCTTTAATGCCATTTACCTGTAAAATTTGTGCTAGTTCCTCCACCCTTTTACGGCTTAAACAATAAATGATGCCGCTTTTTCCTTCGTGTTGCTTTACGAATCTAATGATATCACCGTTAACGTTTTTTGTTTTAGGCCGAATCTCATAATAGAGGTTTGGTCGATTAAAGGAAGCCTTAAAGGTGTTCGCTTCCTGTATTCCTAAATTCTTTAAAATATCTTCCTGGACTTTCGGTGTTGCTGTAGCTGTAAGACCAATAATAGGAATATTGTCTCCTATTCGCTTGATGATGGTTTTTAAATTTCGATATTCAGGTCTAAAGTCATGACCCCATTCACTAATACAGTGAGCTTCGTCTATGGCGACAAAGGAAATCGTTTGAGATTGTAAAAAATCTACATACTCTTCTTTAGTAAGTGATTCAGGAGCGACATACAGGAGTTTTGTGACACCGTTGGTGATATCCTCTTTTACTTTTTTTACTTCTGTTTTATTGAGGGAAGAATTCAGAACATGAGCAATGCCCTCTTCCGAAGAAAGAGCGCGTAAGGCGTCCACTTGATTTTTCATTAAGGCAATTAAGGGAGAAACTACTATTGCAGTTCCATCTCTAATAAGTGCAGGCAATTGATAGCATAGGGATTTGCCACCTCCTGTTGGCATAATAACAAATGTGTTATCATCTCTAAGAACACTTTTTATAACTTCTTCTTGAAGCCCCTTGAATTTTGAAAATCCAAAAAACTTTTTGAGTGCTGCGTATAAATCAATTTCAGCCACGCTGCTATTGTTGTTTAAAAAATAAATCCATTCTCTTAGTCAAATTAAATTGTTTTAACACGGGAACAATTGTAATTTTGCAACCATTAATGCAAAACTGCATCTTATATTAGGTATAATGATTGCTCAAACAGATTAAGTTTTTTGTTTGCCTTCTAAATATACTAATTTCTGAAACAGTTACAAACATTCAAAAGCGTAAAATTTTGAACAAACACGATCGAATTATTTCCGTAGCGAAAAAAACAATTGAAACTGAAAGTAAGGCAATATTGAACCTTGCAACCTTAGTGGATATTGAATTTGCCGAAGCGGTTGACTATATATACAATTCTAAGGGTAGAGTAATTGTTACTGGTATTGGAAAAAGTGCAAATATAGCAACTAAGATTGTTGCTACTTTAAATTCTACCGGTACCCCGGCGATTTTCATGCATGCTGCAGATGCCATTCATGGAGACCTTGGTACCATACAACAAAACGATACAGTAATTTGTATCTCGAAAAGTGGAAATACCCCCGAGATTAAGGTCTTAGTTCCACTCATAAAGGCTATCGGAAATAAATTAATTGCAATTACTTCTAATCGGGAGTCTTTTTTAGGACAACAAGCAGCTTACGTATTACATGCTTATGCCGAAAAGGAAGCCTGCCCGAATAATCTTGCACCAACAACAAGTACTACAGCGCAATTAGTAATTGGTGATGCTTTGGCAATGTGCCTTTTAGATTTACACGGTTTCTCAAGCAAGGATTTTGCAAAATTCCATCCGGGAGGATCGCTGGGTAAAAAATTATATCTCCGTGTAAGTAACCTCACTTCCCTCAATGAAAAACCTCAGGTACATCCCGATACTGATGTAAAGAAAGTAATTGTTGAAATTTCTGAAAAAATGCTAGGGGTTACTGCCGTAGTGGAGAATGACAAAATTGTAGGGATAATCACCGATGGAGATTTACGTAGAATGTTAACGAAAGTCGATAATTTTAAAGGTCTCACGGCAAAAGATATTATGTCTAAAAACCCGAAAAAAATCAGTAATGACGCTATGGCGGTAGAAGCTATGGAAATTATGGATACCTTTGGAATCACTCAGATTCTTGCTGAAGAAAAAGGGAGATATTGTGGCGTAGTTCACATTCACAATCTTACGAAAGAGGGTATTATTTAATGGCGAAACACCTAAAAAATAAAAATGAGGCAAAGGAAATGTCCTTCCTCGATCATCTAGAAGAACTACGGTGGCATCTAATTCGTTCTACCATTGCGGTAGTACTTCTTGGCGCCATAGCCTTTATAGCCAAAGAATTCATTTTCGATGTTTTATTATTCGGACCTTCAAAAGGTGATTTTCCAACATATAAAATTCTCTGTCGGGCAGCATCATTCCTCGGATTCGAAGATAGCTTCTGTTTTGATGAACTCCCATTCCGTATTCAGAGCAGAACAATGGCCGGACAGTTTTCTGCGCACATATGGACATCAATTACCGCCGGGTTTATTGTCGCCTTCCCCTATGTTCTTTACGAATTCTGGAAATTTATAAGTCCGGGATTACACATCAATGAACGCAGAAGTAGTCGAGGTTTTATAATCATAGCATCCATACTTTTTTTCTTTGGTGTACTCTTCGGATATTACGTTGTTACCCCCTTATCGATCAATTTTTTAGGAAGTTACCGGGTTAGTGAATTAGTATTTAACGATTTCGACTTAAGTAGTTATATTTCTCTGGTACGGGCTTCAGTGTTGGCTAGCGGACTTATATTCGAATTGCCAATCATTATTTATTTCTTGACAAAAATTGGTATTGTTACTCCCGAAATACTTCGTAAATACAGAAAGTTTGCCTTAGTAGGTGTCTTAATTCTATCGGCTATTATTACGCCGCCGGATATAGCGAGCCAGGTAATTGTGGCAGTGCCTGTAATAATATTGTACGAACTAAGTATATTTATATCGAAAGCAGTAGTTAAAAATCAACTTAAAAAAGCCAAGAAATATGCCAAGTAATATTGTTGATGATTTCAATGCCTATCGTTCCAAAATGAACGAAAAACTTTTGGCAGACAATAACAAGATCGTAAAACGTATATTTAATTTAGATACCAACGCATTTGCGGAAGGCGTGCTTCCGAAGAAAACAAAGGAACTTTTAGGTCTAGGTAACTCACTGGTTCTTCGCTGCGACGATTGCGTACGTTATCATCTGGAAGAATCCTTCAAACTAGGTATTTCTAAAGAAGAAGTTGTAGAAGCGATGAGTGTCTCGCTTCTTATAGGAGGAACCATCGTTATTCCACATTTACGCCGAGCTTTCGAATACTGGGAAGCATTGGAAGAAAGTAAAAATTAACTCGTATTTTTAGCGTTAGGCTATTAAGTACAATCTCTATGAAATTAAAAGCAGAAGGACTCATAAAATCCTATAAAGGAAGAAAAGTTGTTAAAGGCATCACCGTTGAAGTAAATCAGGGTGAAATCGTGGGTCTCCTTGGTCCTAACGGTGCCGGAAAAACGACTTCCTTTTACATGATAGTTGGATTAATTAAGCCTAATGGCGGACGAATTTTCTTAGAAGGTACCGAAATCACTACATTCCCGATGTACAAACGTGCACAAAACGGGATTGGATATCTGGCGCAAGAAGCTTCTGTATTTAGAAAATTAAGTGTTGAAGACAATATTTTAAGTGTACTACAACTCACCAAACTTTCTAAAAAAGAACAAAACATTAAAATGGAGTCCCTAATCGAAGAATTTGGTCTTGGCCATATTCGTAAGAATCGGGGAGATCTGTTAAGCGGAGGTGAACGCCGTCGGACTGAAATTGCGCGTGCCCTGGCGACCGATCCGCATTTCATCCTTCTCGATGAACCCTTTGCAGGGGTCGATCCCGTGGCTGTAGAAGATATTCAACGTATAGTGGCACAACTAAAAAACAAAAACATCGGTATTCTTATCACCGATCACAATGTTCAGGAAACTCTGGCTATCACCGATAGAACATATCTGATGTTCGAAGGAAGTATTCTAAAACACGGAATCCCCGAAGAACTAGCTGCAGACGAAATGGTGAGAAAAGTTTATCTGGGTCAGAATTTCGAATTGCGTAAAAAGAAATTGGAGTTTTAGGGCGTCCCCCAGACGCTCGCTTCGCTAGGTCCGGGTCGCGCTTTCGCGAGTACACGCCTGCCCGACTCATACCAATGGTATAGGCGGGGTACTTCTCTCAATCGCTAACGCTGAGCTTTTTCTTTCCAAAAAATTGACATCACTATATAAAGAAGTATTATTAACGGAATCGCCAGAAACTTCAACAGTAATAACGATATCAAACAAAGAAGTAGAAATACATAACGTATTGCATTGTTCTTAAAATCCCAGGTCTTAAATTTTAAGGCAAATAAGTAAATTTCAGCATTTAGAAGTATACTACTCAGAATTGTCAACCCTATCAAAAACCATTTATTCAATAAAATGCTCTCTATCCAATCTGTATTCTGATAGTGAAGTATCAAGGGAATACTTAAAATAAGTATGCTGTTCGCCGGAGTTGGGAGTCCGATAAAACTTGTGGTCTGCCTTGTATCAACATTGAATTTTGCCAATCGATACGCCGAAGCAATAGCAATAAGCAAACCGACTAATGGCAGGTAGTTCGTTAAACCCGTATTCCAACTATTTTCAGAGAATGATTCAGAAATGTCGAACATTTGTCCGAAGAACGCCTGACTTAATAACTGAACCATCACTATGGCAGGAGCCACCCCACTGGTAACCATATCGGCAAGCGAATCCAACTCAAGTCCTACATCGCTCTGTGCTTTTAGTAATCGCGCCGCAAGACCATCAAAGAAGTCAAAGAAAATACCGAAGAAAACAAAAACGGCAGCCGTTACAAGGTCTCCCGAAACAGCAAAAAGCACAGCTACACATCCACAAATCAGGTTTATCGATGTGATGATATTTGGTATCTGTTTAATCATAGAATTTGTCCGTAAAGTTGGTGATTATGATTGTTCAATTTTGAGTAATTCTGTGTGCAAAAGGTCAATTTTATTCATCCATGGGGAAATTTATGTAAAAATAACAAAGTATTTGCGTCTAATAGTGAGAAAACACAATATGTCTAGAAATTTATAGTTTACTATTCTGTAAAATAGTGAGATATTTGTTCAAAAATTAAGCGCTTGATAAAGAAGTTATTTATTGTCTTCATTTTCTTTTCACTAACCGCAACCTCTCAAACTGTTCGTAAGTATTCCAACGAATTTATGAATATTGGCGTGGATGCAGCTGCATTTGGTATGTCTAATGCCGTGGTTGCCTCTACTTCCGACGTAAATTCCGGATATTGGAATCCGGCCGGGCTTGTTAATTTAGAGGATAAGCAACTTTCATTAATGCATGCCTCCTATTTTGCAAATATTGCCAATTACGATTATGCTGCTTTTGCAATGCCTCTGGATGGTAAAAGTGCTGTAGGTCTATCGATTATAAGATTTGGGGTGGATGATATTTTAAATACCACTCAGCTGATCGATGATGAAGGAAATATTGACTACAATCGGATTAGTTTATTTTCAACTGCCGACTACGGAGTAACTTTTTCTTATGCCAGAAATTTACCTTTGGATGGTTTAAACATCGGCGTAAACGCAAAAGTGATTCGTAGAATCATAGGAAATTTTGCCTCATCATGGGGTTTTGGTCTGGATGCAGGAATTCAGTTTCAAAGTAAGAACGATTGGAAATTCGGATTGATGGCAAGGGATATTACAACAACATTTAATGCCTGGAGTATTGATGAAGCCGAATTCGCAACTATTCAAAGTGCTGTTGAAGGACAAAATCAAGAACTCCCTGAAAGCACTGAAATAACGATTCCAAAGCTTCAGTTAGGAATGTCGAAAAAGTTCATTTACCGCCACGACTTTTCAATTCTCACCGAAGTGGACCTCAACTTCCGTTTCGCAGAAACTAACGATATATTTTCCTCTTCTTCAATGAGTCTAACTCCGGCACTTGGACTAGAATTCGGCTATATCGATATGGTTTTTATACGAGGTGGTGTTGGCAACTTTCAAAATGTGAATCAATTAGATGGCAGCGACTCTGTTGGGTTTCAGCCTAACATAGGCGTTGGGTTTAAATATAAAGGTATTCAGATTGACTATGCACTAACCGACATTGGTGATCAAAGTGCGGCATTATACTCCAATGTATTTTCTATAAAATTAGATTGGGGAATCTTTCGCTAGATCGTGATATTTTACAAAATTCTTTTTTAATTTGAACTCTGAACGCTGATTACTTCAAACACGTGATAAAAAAATTTCTTCTACTCATCCTGCTCTGTACCGGTTTCGTTACACAAGCACAATATATTGATCTCTCGGAAAGTGCCGAAGTAAGTATCTTAACCATTGGCCCCGGGGATCAATTGTACGATAAATTTGGACATAGTGCTTTTCGAATTAGGGATGCAGCAAAAGATATTGACCTTGTTTTTAATTATGGGCGTTACGATTTTAACACTCCAAATTTTTACACAAAATTTGCCAGAGGTAAACTATTGTATGAGCTTGGAGTGAGCGACTACACATCTTTTCTGAATAGTTATAAACGACAAAAACGATGGGTTAAAGAACAACTACTCAATCTCAACTATGCTGAAAAACAGGAAATGTTTCATTTTCTGTTGAAAAACTCAGAACCTGAGAATAAAGAATATCTGTACGACTTTTTCTACGATAATTGTGCCACACGAATTCGTGATGTCTTACAAGATGTACTAGGCGATGAACTCCAATTTAATCATGAGCATCTCACCGAAAACTACAGTTTTCGGGAATTGATTCAGAAAAATGTTCATTCGAATACCTGGGGTAGTTTAGGTATGGATGTCGCTATAGGCGCTGTGGTTGATAGAAAGGCCGAACCTTTAGAGTATCAATTCTTGCCAGAATACGTTTACAAAGCCGCAGAAAATGCCACTATTAGCTCAAATGGCATCACATCGCCGCTGGTAAAAGAAACTTCAACACTTTACGACGGCCCGGGGCGACCTTTAGAAAGCGATTTCTTTACAAGTCCGTTATTTGTATTTAGCCTAATCTCACTGATCATTATTTTTATCACTTATAGAGATTATAAAAAAGGGCTGAGAAGCAGGACTTTAGATGCCATTATATTTTTTACTACGGGACTTATAGGAGTCGTTTTACTTCT
>CBDUGY010000080.1:0-13938 GCA_965367015.1 uncultured Ulvibacter sp. | reverse complement strand
GGCTTGTCAATTAATAGAAAATCACGAGAATTTTACGAAGACTGTGCTCATCGGCATTCAACCGAGAGGTATTTATTTAGCCGAACGCCTAAAAACTATTTTAGAAACCGATTACGGAATCAAAAAGGTGAACTTAGGCTATCTCGATATTACTTTTTACAGAGATGACTTCCGTAGAGGGGACAAAACTCTGGAAGCTAATAAAACTCACATTGATTTTATAGTGGAGGACAAAAAAGTAGTCTTTATAGACGATGTCTTGTATACCGGAAGGAGTATCAGGTCTGCCTTAACGGCTATTCAGTCTTTTGGAAGACCTCTGGAAATAGAATTATTGACATTTATAGATCGAAGATTCAGTAGACATCTTCCCATTCAGCCCGATTATCGAGGAAGACAAGTAGATGCTATTGGTGAGGAGAAAGTAAAGGTGTGCTGGAAAGAAAATGATGGTGAAGATGCAGTATACCTTGTAAATAGTTAACACTCTTCACAGTGTTAACTCCGTGAACCACGATATGCGTGGTTTGAGGTATAATGATTAATGCTAATGGCGTTTTTAGAATAAAAAAATGAAGGAATTAAGTGTAAACCACTTACTGGGAATTAAATATATCACCGAAGATGATATTCAGCTCATCTTCGAAACGGCAGATCATTTTAAAGAAGTGATTAACCGTCCGATAAAAAAGGTTCCGTCGCTTCGTGATATTACAATTGCGAATCTATTCTTCGAAAACAGCACCAGAACCCGACTTTCATTCGAACTTGCAGAAAAACGGCTCTCTGCAGACGTGATAAACTTCTCGGCTTCCTCTTCTTCAGTAAAGAAAGGAGAGACATTAATAGATACAGTAAATAACATTCTATCGATGAAAGTAGATATGGTTGTGATGCGTCATCCCAATCCGGGAGCTTGTGTGTTCCTCTCTAAACACGTAGATGCGAGTATTGTAAATGCCGGAGACGGTGCACACGAACATCCAACACAGGCATTGTTAGATTGCTATTCAATACGTGAACGCTTGGGCGATGTCGCCGGAAAAAAGGTGGTAATCGTAGGCGATATATTGCATTCACGAGTGGCATTATCAAATATTTTTGCCCTTCAAAAGCTTGGAGCAGAAGTTAAAGTATGCGGACCTAAAACCCTTATACCTAAATATATAGAAAATATTGGTGTTTCTTTCGAGCCTCATCTCCGTAAAGCACTGGAATGGTGTGATGTTGCAAATATGCTACGCGTTCAAAATGAGCGCATGGATATAAGCTATTTCCCCACTACGCGAGAATACACTCAACAATTCGGAGTAAATCGTGCACTATTGGATTCATTAAATAAAGAAATTGTTTTAATGCACCCCGGACCAATAAATAGAGGAGTAGAAATTACAAGTGACGTAGCAGATAGTAAACAAGCTATTATATTAGATCAGGTACAAAATGGTGTGGCCGTTCGTATGGCGGTGATCTATTTATTAGCCTCAAAAATTAAACACAATGAAGATTGACAAATTTAATAATTATGTTCTCTTAGGGGATGAGCGTGATGATGTAAGTGAGTTTGCCGGTTATTTGGAATACATAATTCCAAAGCATTACGAAAAAAACAATCTGGTGATAGACCTTCTTAAATATGATAAATTAGAATTGCAACAATTGTTGTTATTTTTAAAATTATCTACTTATCACAGATCAACCAAGCATTCATTTGTACTAGTCAATGACGCGATTAATCCTGATGATATCCCTATGGAAATGGTTGTTGTACCTACACTTCAGGAAGCTGAAGACATCATTGGAATGGAAGAAATAGAACGCGATCTGGGGTTTTAAAATGTAAATTTTAAAGCGTTTACTCGCTCTGTGTTAAAGCGCCGCAAACATTCATTATGTTTTAGTAAAACGTGAAAAAGATACCTGCCTTCGCGGGCAATGAATATGAAACTTACAATACTTGGTTGTCACTCTGCTACTCCACGATGGGATGCCCATCCAACCGCTCAGGTTTTGGAAATGAAGGGGCATCTTTTTCTTATCGATTGTGGAGAAGGCACGCAAGTACAACTTAGACGCTATAAAATTAAGTTTGCCAGAATTAAACATGTTTTTATCTCTCATTTGCACGGAGATCACTTTTTCGGCCTCGTAGGTCTCATCTCTACATTTCGGTTGCTTGGGCGGGAGGCAGAACTTAATATATACGGTCCGAAGGGAATTAAAGAAGCTATAACCTTACAATTAAAACTTGGTAAATCGTGGACTAACTACCCCTTGCTCTTCCACGAATTAAGCAGCAATGAGCCTGAGCTGATTTTTGAGGACGAAAAGCTAACAGTAACTACAGTACCTTTACAACACAGAGTGTATACCAACGGATTTCTTTTTGCTGAAAAGTTAGGAGAGCGAAAACTGAACGTCAATAAGGCCCGGAAGCTAAAGGTAGACATGAGTTATTATAGCAAAATTAAACAGGGCTTCGATGTTGTTTCAGAAGAGGGGAACACCATACTTAATTCAGACATTACTTTCGATCCCGATCCGGTGAAATCTTACGCCTATTGCAGCGACACAGCATTTTTTCCGAAAATTATTCCGCAAATACAAAAGGCAACAGTTTTATATCACGAATCCACTTTTTTAGAATCTCATATAGATCTATGCGAGCCTACCAAACACAGCACCGCTAAACAGGCTGCAACCATCGCTAAGGAAGGACAAGTAGGCACGCTTATATTAGGTCATTATTCCGGTCGCTATGCCGATTTGGAGTATTTCAGGAAGGAAGCTAAAGAAGTCTTTGAAAACGTGGAATTGGCAGAAGACGGAAAGGTTTTTGAATTTTAGTTCAACTTCTTTCTGGACTTAGATTATTTTACCATTAATTAATACATATTTAATAATTCCCTCTTTATTTCCTTCTGTAAAACTCGTAACTTGCAGTAAAGTTTAGCGATGAAGGACAATCTGCACAAACACCGAAAATCTTACGAAAAAGGCGAACTTTCAGAAAGTTCAGTAGATCCAAACCCTTTTCAGCAGTTTCGGAAATGGTTTTATGAAACCCAGCTAACGGGAGGTGTGGATGAAGTAAATGCTATGACACTTTCAACAATGGATCTGCATGGCTTTCCGAGGGGAAGAGTGGTATTGCTTAAAAAATACGACGAAAACGGATTCTACTTTTATACAAATTATAACAGCGAGAAAGGGCAGTCTATTGCGAAGAATAATAAAGTTTCCTTATCATTTTTCTGGCCTGTCATGGAGCGTCAAATAATTATAAAAGGAGTTGCTGAAAAAACTTCAGAAGCAGATTCTATCAATTATTTTCATTCTCGTCCTAAGGGGAGCCAATTAGGCGCTCTGTTATCTCAACAGAGTAGTAAGATTGAGAGTCGGGAGATCTTAGAAGAGCGTTTGAAAACATTAGAAATAGAATACGCACATAAAGAAGTTCCTAAACCTTCCGATTGGGGTGGGTATGTGGTTTCGCCGGTTTCCATTGAGTTTTGGCAAGGAAGGCCGAATAGGCTACATGATAGAATTTTATATACATTAGAAGATATAGATTGGAAAATATGCAGATTACAGCCGTAGTTTAAAGCTGAAACTTACATTGGGATTTGGGTCGCAGAGCAAAGTCTAAGCGACCTTTATAAAAAGATAGAATATTTATTATGGCGTTGTTTGTGGATTAATACTTCTACGCTCGGCGCTCGAAATTTAGATAAAATATGAAAACACTATATATGGTTCGACATGCCAAGTCGTCATGGAAACACGATGTAATAGATCATCAGAGACCTTTAAAAGGAAGAGGCAAACGCGACGGCAAATTAGTTTCGCAACACGTAAAAAATGAGGTAAAGTCGCCGGAAAAGATTATTAGTAGTGATGCTAACCGGGCACTCACTACGGCCATGTATTTTAAAAAAGCGCTGAATATTTCTGATGACAATTTCACAACTAACCACGATCTCTACGATTTTAGCGGTCAGAATGTTATGAAGATCATAAAAGGATTAGATAAAAGTTTAAACAGGGTCATGATCGTAGGGCATAACCATGCTTTTACCTCAATTGCAAACATGCTGGGAAATAAGTATATAGATAATGTGCCAACCTGTGGCTTTGTGATGATAGAATTTGATATTGACGACTGGAAGGATATTTCAACAGGACGTACCGTTAAAATTATTTTCCCCAGACATTTAAAGAATGATGCCGATGACTCAATATGATCCTAAAACTTCTTATCAATACAGAAATAGAGAGTTAAGCTGGTTACAATTCAACGCCAGGGTGCTGCAGGAAGCTGAAGATGCGTCTGTACCACTTATAGAAAGACTAAGATTTCTTGGTATTTTTTCAAATAACCTCGATGAATTTTTCAAGGTGCGTTATGCTGCAATAAAACGTATTGTAGACGCAGGTAAGGGCGGAAGAAGCCATTTAGGTGGGATTTCGGCCAAGGAATTACTGGAAGAAATTACTCAAACGGTAATTGAACAGCAAAAAACAAGTTTACGTATTCTCAAATCCATTAAACAGAAATTGCAAAAGGAGAATATATTCATCATTGATGAAACTGAAATATCTGAATCTCAGAGTAAATTTATAGCCGATTATTTCCTTCGGAAGGTGAGTCCGGCATTAGTAACGATAATGATCGGAGAATTAGAAAAATTTCCATCCCTAAAAGATAGCGCAGCTTATTTAGCGGTAAAAATGGTAATGTCTAAAGAAGATCACACTTTTGAAACTAAAAATAATTATGCGTTAATCGAAATTCCTAAGAATGTAGACCGTTTTGTTGTATTACCGGCAGAAGGTGAAAAGCAATTCATTATTCTCTTAGACGATTTGATTCGTCATTGCCTGGGTAACATTTTCAGTATTTTTAAATACGATCACATTTCGGCCCATATGATAAAAATTACTCGTGATGCCGAATTAGATATTGATAGTGACCTAAGCAAAAGCTTTATAGATAAAATATCAAAAAGCGTTAAGGATCGAAGTACGGGCGATCCGGTACGTTTTGTGTATGATAAAAGTATTGATAAACCCACATTAAAGTTCTTGATGGACAAAATGGGAATTGACACTACCGATAGTATTATTCCCGGTGGTCGTTATCATAATAGGCGTGATTATATGGATTTTCCGAGTTTGGGAAGAACCGATCTCCTATATGAATCTAAACCACCACTACCAATTCCGGGGCTTAGTTTACAGGGAAGCTTATTAGATAAAATTGCAGAAAAAGATTATTTGCTTCATGCGCCCTATCAAACTTTTTCATACGTTGTCAAGTTTTTGAGAGAAGCAGCATTAGATCCGAAAGTTAGATCTATTAAAATTACCATCTATCGTTTGGCTCAAGTCTCTCACATTGCCAGTTCATTGATAAATGCTACGAAAAATGGAAAAGATGTTACCGTTCAAATAGAGCTACAGGCGCGGTTTGATGAAGAGGCAAACATTAGTTATGCTGAACAGATGCAAAGTGAAGGTGTGAAATTGATTTTTGGGGTTTCAGGATTAAAAATACACTGCAAGGCATGCATTATTGAAAGATTTGAAAATGATAAAATGCTGCGTTATGCCTTTGTTAGTACAGGAAATTTCAATGAATCTACTGCTCGAATTTACACCGATTACACTCTATTCACATCGAACCAAAAGATTTGTAAGGAAATAAATAAAGTATTCGAGTTCTTCGAAGTTAATTACAAAATTAAGAAGTACCGACATCTTATTGTGTCACCACATTATACGCGAAATGCCATTTATGCTTTAATCGAAAAGGAAATTCAGAATAAAAGAGAAGGTTTGCCATGTGGGATCAAATTAAAACTGAACAGTTTGTCCGATTTTAGGATGATCGACAAACTGTATATTGCGAGTAGGGCGGGAGTACCAATAAAACTAATCGTGAGAGGGATTTGCTGTCTTATTCCGGGAGTGGAAGGGATGAGCGAAAATATCGAGGTCATCAGCATAGTTGATAAATATCTGGAACATCCAAGATTGTTTATTTTTGAAAATGGTGGAAATCAGAAAGTATATATCTCTTCTGCAGATTTTATGGGGAGAAATCTAGATAACAGAGTTGAAATTACCTGCCCTATATACGATAAAGAAATTAAGAAAGAGATTTTGGAGACCTTCGAAATTTGTTGGAGTGATAACGTAAAAGCCAGGGTGATTTCAGATAAAAATGATAATGCATACAGAAAGACGAATGGACAACCAAGAGTTCGTTCACAGTTTGAATTGTATAATTACTATTTAAATAAATTGAAATAAAATATATTGTTAAACATTGAAAAATACGGCGCGGTGGATATTGGCTCAAACGCTATACGTCTGCTAATTGCCACAGTTGTAGAACAGAAAGGTAAGGACGCCATATTTAAGAAAACATCTCTCGTTCGTGTCCCTATTCGTTTGGGAGCAGATGTTTTTTTAAAAGGAACAATTTCCGAAAGTAATGCATTGCGTATGATTGATGCAATGAATGCCTTTCAATTACTGATGAGGACTCACAATGTAAGCCGATTTAGAGCTTGTGCCACTTCAGCTATGCGGGAAGCGTCTAACGGACAAGAGATTGCGGATAGAATAAAGCAAGAATCAGGTTTAATAATTAATATTATTGATGGGAACGATGAAGCTGCAATCATTGCTTCTACCGATCTTAAATCTTTAATACAAGATGATAAAGTTTTTCTCTATGTTGATGTTGGTGGGGGGAGTACGGAATTCACAATTTTTGCCAATGGAAAAACTGTTACTTCACGCTCGTTTAAATTAGGTACTGTTCGCCTTATTAATGATATGGTAGAAGATTCTATGTGGGATCAGGTACGTGACTGGATAAAGTTGAATACGAAAACGTATCGAAAAATAAGTATGATCGGTTCCGGAGGAAACATCAATAGTATTTTTAAGAATAGTGGAGTGAAAATTGGAAAGCCCTTAAGTTATTTTTACCTCACCTCATTTTTCGAATTGATTAAATCATTCTCATACGAAGAGCGTATCACCGAATTAAGTATGAACCCCGATCGTGCCGATGTAATTATTCCAGCAACCAGAATCTATTTATCAGCAATGAAATGGAGTGGCGCAAAGAGTGTTTATGTTCCGAAGATCGGTCTCTCTGATGGGATCATTAAAAGTTTGTATAATGAGAAGATTGCTGAAGAAAACGCCGCAAATTACTAGAATTACCCATGAATGGTTTCGCTTGTACTAAGGTTTTTCATTACTTCCGCTTCAAAATTTAGTAGGTCATTCCATTTTTTATCTACTTCCTTTCGATCTCCGTACTTTCTAGCAAATCCTAAGAACATAGTGTAGTGATTTGCCTCGCTTACCATAAGTTTTCTATAGAATTCAGACAGTTCTTTGTCCTGCAGTTCTTCGCTCAGTAATCTGAAACGCTCGCAGCTTCTCGCCTCAATTAAGGCGGCATATAAAAGACGATGGATCAGTTGCGTTGTTCTGCTGCCACCTTTTGGGAAGAATTTTACTATTTGTAAAACATATTCGTCTTTTCGATCCCTGCCCATCGTCCAACCTCGCTCCAGAATTTTATCATGGACCATCTTAAAATGACTGATTTCTTCTTTTACCAAAGCAATCATTTCTTGAACCAGCTCAGTATATTCAGGAAAACCAACAATTAGAGAAATGGCTGTAGAAGCGGCTTTTTGCTCACAATAAGCATGATCCGTCAAGATTTCTTCGATATTCTTTTCCACTATGTTCACCCAGCGTGGATCGGTTGGTAGTTTAAGTCCGAGCATGATTAATTTATAATGTTTGTTCTAAATGTCAAGATCGAATTCTTTTCGTAGCGTATCTATTAGCGGATTCTTCTCTTTAAGCTTTTCAAATTTTTCTCTGGTGGTGTAAGCATAACGTTTTTCTGCAGTTTCATTGACCTCAATAGAAAGACTGATATCGTAATTCTGTAATTTCTCGCGTAAAAACCCTAATAATTCGTGCTTTGCGCGCTCCACTTCAACTCTTATCGTATCATTCGGAAACTCTAAATGAATTATAGAACCTTCTAATTTCGGAATCCCCATAGAGAGATGAGACAATAAATTATACTTCCCCTCATTTTCAACAATAGCTGCGTAATCATTCCAAACTGCCTGCATTTCCTCTTCAGTAAATACATCGGTAGGTAAATTTTCCGGCGAAGGCTGATTAGCAACCAACTCCTTTTTCATTTCTTGCTTCTTCTGAATGCTTTTAAGTGATAGCGCAGAAACCTTCTTAGCGTTTCTCTCTGCCAGAATTTGAGGCCTTTCAATCACTTTTTCTGTTGTCTTCAGATCATCTTCCTGAGAATCAGGGGTGACGTTTTCTTCGGAAAAAACTTCCGAATCTTCTACACCGTTTATTTTTTCTGAAGGACTATTTGAAGCTTCGACCGAATTATTTGTATCTAAGGCATCTACGATCGTTGGAGCCTCTGCCTTTTCAATAGTTTTTTTAACTGAAATATCCTCAACTAAATTTTCCGCAACAAAATGGGAGGGAGGTATTACGAATCGCTTTTTAGCGGCTTTTCCGAAGGAACTACTCTTTTTTTTTTCACCCTTCGCGGTAAGCGAAGCGAGTTGAAGTAGGCATAATTCTACCAATAATCTTTGATTCCGACTCGTTTTATACTTTAAATCGCAAGAATTAGCCAATTCGATACCATCAATTAAAAATGATGATGTTGTTTTCTGGGATTGTTCAAAATACATCGCTTTCACCTGTTCGCCCACTTCAAGCAAATCGATCGTTTCCTGATTCTTGCAGACAAGTAGATCTCTGAAATGTGATGCTAACCCCAGAATAAAATGATGCCCGTCAAATCCTTTCGCCAAAATGTCATTATATGCAATTAACACTTTAGGGATGTTATTCTCTAAAAGTAAATCTGTAATCTGAAAATAATAGGTGTAATCGAGCACATTGAGATTTTCAGTAACTACTTCTCTCGTTAACGTTTTTCCGGAAAAGCTAACAACACGATCAAAGATTGATAATGCATCCCGCAAGGCACCATCTGCCTTTTGGGCTATGACGTGCAGCGCATCATCCTCGGCGTCGATTCCTTGGGAGGAAGCAACTTCGCCCAGATGTTGTTTTATGTCCTTAACAGTAATTCGTTTAAAATCAAAGATCTGACAACGGGACAGAATTGTGGGAATAATCTTGTGTTTTTCGGTAGTTGCCAGAATAAAGATCGCGTGCTTCGGTGGTTCTTCCAAGGTCTTCAAAAAAGCATTAAATGCAGCCGAAGACAACATGTGTACTTCATCTATGATATAAACTTTGTATTGTCCTACTTGTGGAGGGATCCTAACCTGATCAATTAAATTCCGAATATCATCAACCGAATTATTAGACGCGGCATCCAATTCAAATATATTGAAAGCAAAATCTTCATTTGGTTTTTCAGTACCATCCTGATTAATCTTCTTGGCGAGAATACGTGCACAGGTGGTTTTTCCAACACCACGCGGCCCCGTAAAGAGTAATGCCTGAGCGAGATGATTGTTCTCAATGGCATTTTCCAGAGTATTGGTAATTGCCTGTTGACCCACAACCTCTTTAAAATGAGTGGGTCTGTACTTCCGTGCCGATACGATGAAATGTTCCATAGGTAATGAACAAATATAACTATGTAGTCCTACTATTCGAAAGAATGATTATGCATTTTTAAGGAATTTATCAACATAAAATGTGAGCAATACGTACTTTTGTCCCAGCAGACCGCCTTATCGTTCAGACCCCTTTGGGGGTCTGGAAGGAAAGTCCGGGCACCATAGGGAAGCATAGCGGCTAACGGCCGCCATCCAGGCAGAAATGCCGGGATCGGACAAGTGCAACAGAAAGAATGTACAGGTAATGCTGTAGTGAAACCAGGTAAACTCTATGCGGTGAAATGTCACGTAAACCTGTGCTTGAGGGTACCCGCCCGATGCAGGAGGGTAGACAGATAGAGCGTATTGGTAACAATACGTCCAGATAAATGATAAGGCCCTGTAGCATTTGCTATGGGGACAGAATCCGGCTTATAGGTCTGCTATTTTTTATTTTTTGAGGAGTGTATTGATCCAGGCCGTACATTCTTCTAAGGTAAAAAACGCCTCATGTGGCCAACTGAAGAATTTCTCTGCAAATTTAGCGGTATCATAAGACGCCTTGGTATAGCATAACGTTGCAATACCCACCAGCTTGATATCGTATTTATCTACTTCTTTATAATAAGTTGGGTCTATAGTATAATCGTATTTTCTATTAGAGATATAGCCAAAAGGTCTGTTTGAGTAGTGATTATTAAAAACTTCATGAAATTTATTCATTTCATCTGCTTGAAGCACAGCACCTTCCTTAACTGTTGCAATTAAATAATCATCATATAATTCGAAACTTGCAAAGCCAATGTCCAATTTCATCTTAATCAGATTTGCCATATAAGATCGCTAATTATTAAAGTTAGTTTACTATCTAATATAATGCAAAAAGACTGATATTCAATAGATAAGGAAATTTTCTTACAAGAGAGAAAGCTATTGTAGAAATATTAACCGAAAAAACTAAACACTGAACCTCCATACTTTCGGGACTCGGTGAAATGCCTTATTGCAGAAAGATCTGTGTGTTTTGAATGCTCGATAATAAGTAACCCGTCCTCATTTAAAAGGTCTTTGTCGAAGATATTTGATACGAGAGTGTCGATTTGTTCGGCCGTGAAATCATACGGTGGATCTGCAAATATCACGTCGAAAGCAGTGGTGGAGTTTAAGATAAATTTATTTACCTCAGACTTAATAGCCTTGATTGGAAATGTGAGTTCATCCGCTATTTTTTGAATATATTTTACGCATCCATAAAATGAATCTACACTGGTAATATCTTGTGTTCCACGAGATGCGAATTCGAAGCTAATATTTCCGGTACCCGAAAATAGGTCAAGCAAAGATACTTCATCGAAACTTACCCTGTGGTTGAGGATATTAAAAAGGGCTTCTTTTGCAAAATCGGTAGTGGGTCTAACCGGTAAATTCTTGGGTGCAGTTAGTCGCTTGCCTTTATAGGTCCCGGAAATTATTCTCATTACAGATTATTTTTGAGTATAAAATGATTGTGATCTGCGTATGAATTTATGTTAATATCACTTAACTGAAGTTTATCCGTGAAATTAACGTTTCTGATATATTTATATATGATCTTATAATTATCATCATCTTCAGCGATCATTCCGCAAAGATATAGCTGAATGGTATCTGGATTCAAATTTAATTGTTCAAAACAAAAAAGTAAATAGTATATAAAATCTTCCGGGGTCCTGTACTGGTATGAGTTACACAATTGCAATACACCATCTCGTATGATTATGCAATCGAAAGTTTCGCCCAGAACATGTATATAGGCTTTAGGGACGATTGAGTGCTTCTCTGAATCAAGTATAGATTTAAGTAAAATTGATGCAGAGTGGAAGTATTGAAAGATTCCGAAACGATCAAAAAAATAATTAGTGACATTTACAAAAGGAACATATACTACAACCAGATCGTGATTCTCAATGGTATCATGAGATATGAAATCATTGGTAAGCATCTTCGAATTGAACTTCAAATACTCGCTTAATTTCGACTCGTCGAATAGCGACGTGGGAACAAGAGTGTAAATATTATTTGCAAAAATTACCGAGACATCTTCAAAATGATATTGAAGCGCT
Source organism: uncultured Ulvibacter sp. (assembly GCA_965367015.1). Taxonomy (GTDB): domain Bacteria; phylum Bacteroidota; class Bacteroidia; order Flavobacteriales; family Flavobacteriaceae; genus CAXBES01. Next base: position 2,174 of record CBDUGY010000080.1, on the reverse strand, counting down.
TCGGTAGTGTCGAAAAATTGTTGAATTTCAATTAATACCTCTTCCGGGGTTCTGGTTCCTCCGAAGTCTTTTTCAGTAAAAAAGACAGCTTCCTTTTCAGTAGAATCTGCTATTAAAAAAGAAAGCCCGGTCAAAGAAACTTGAACGGACAGTCTATGGTTTGATTTTGTTAGTATGTTATTTGTCTTTTGCAGAATCGTAAAGTTTAGGCCAGTTTCCGCTGGTATTTACCTCTGTCATAGACCCAACTTTTATATAAGGTCCGTTTACACCTTCCACCGAAATAACTTGTTTCTCTTGCATTAGAAGGTCTTTATCTCGATCGGCAAGAATAATGTCTTTGGCAACACGTGCTTCAAATACTGAATATACAGTACCGTTTTTCTCGATGCTACCGGCTTGTAGTTCAAATTTTGCATCAACACCTTCCACAGGAATATTCATCATTGTCTTGTAACGATCTGTTCCGTGAAAAAGCGAATCTTTAACAGCCGTATATCCTAAAGTGTCAATAACTATGTCTTCAATAAAGTATCCTTCTGTTAAACCAAAGGCCTTATTTTTTGCAACATCGGCATAGCTGGTATCTCGTCTCTCAATATTTGCGAATTGAGCGGTGTCTATAAAACGTACTAAACTATCAAAGCTTCCTGTAAATTTGCCGGTAATCTCTTTGTGAGCTAATTCGGCAGCGCGAATATCTTTTAAATTCTTAATGACTTTTGTGTATCTAGCTTCTTTTACCTTGTTGAACTCAACAGGGCCGATTACAGAACTATATAGTTTCCATCCCAAGAAAATGATTACCACCCAAAGAACTAACTGAATTACTAATTTCATTATACGATAGTTTAAGTATATATTATAAATATGGTCTCTCGCAAAGCTACAATTTTTTTTTGTTCGTAAAAGTATATTCTGAAAAAATCATGACGTTCATTAAAGGATGATACTATTGACTTATTATTAATGTTTAAGTCCCATGGATTTTTTTTAAAATTCTAATGCCCTATATTGTTCGTGTTTAAAATTATGAAAAATCTGATCAATTATTCCTTTAACTTCCTTAAATATCAATTGCCTGATGCTGAGCAACGTCGATAGCGGAATTATATAATTAAAATTGGATAAAGATCAACTTAACAAGTTATAAATGCTTTTTAGACAGTTTCTTAGAGAATTTACAGTAATATTTATTATACTTCTATTACAATTTTTACCTTTTAATGCAATGGCTCAATACCCAACCATTGATAATTCACGACCTCGCATAAATATTTCATCAAAAGCACAGTTCAAAAATTTAAAAAAGTCTCTTTCAGATTCATTGCAAAATGACAGACCTGATATCTTATTTCGTAAGATTTTGTTAGGTACTAGCGAAACGGACGCTTATAAGGAATTGTGCATCAGTCACAATCAAATACTTCTTTGTGGATCTAGTGAAGATTGGACTTGGGAATGGCATCAAGAGGCTGATTATAAGACTTTAACACCTCTGCGACTAATTCTTCTGTATTTCAATTTATCAAAAGGTGAACAAAATTTTCTGGGAATAAATGAAGAATTACAAATAAGAAGAATCAATTTTATAGCTCAAAATCTAATCGATGAAATAAGGGAATTCTATACCTCTAATAATCTGGAAGAGTATTGGATAAATGAAGACCGTCACTTATTGACATCTAGATTTCGCTTGCTATCTAACGCCGGTTCACTATTATACGATTGGGGCAATGATGCGATCGAAGATCAAGCACCCAATGGTTCTCAATCGATAAAACATCTCTTGGTTCAAGAGTTGTTTAAGTTAAATTCTTTTTTCATGGATTATTTCATAAATCAAAAGACTTTTGACGATCATAAATTTCCTAATAATAATTATTCTTCTGGTATTCAATTAAATAATAGTTTGCATAGTATTAAATTAATTATCGCTATATCAGGCAGTACAGAATTAAGTGATGATGAGGCAAGAATATTGAAAACCAGATACCAAAGACTTTTCGAAGATTTTCAGGACGAATATTTAAAGATTGCAAAGTTTTATGCCGATGATAATGATGATGATAAAGCTCAGCATAATGAAGGCGGAATGCAGTATGGTGCGACATATAATAGCTATATTAGACCTATGCTCATCGAGTATTTTGATTTAATTTCGGCGGCAACTA
>CBDUGY010000079.1:0-13982 GCA_965367015.1 uncultured Ulvibacter sp. | reverse complement strand
CCTTTAAGAATACCAACTACACCTGTTTTTCCTACACCGGTTTTAACCTCCATTCCCAGATTTTTTAAATGGGCGGCGATCTTTTCTGCGGTTTTAAACTCGCGATTGGACAGTTCGGGATTTTGATGAAAGTAATGTCTCCATTCAATAACCTGAGGTTCAATTTCTTCAATATCCTTCAGAAGAGAAGCGTCCATTTGGGCGGTGGAAATTATAGCAGAGGAGCATAGTACTAGGGAAACAAATATTTTTTTCATAATGATTATTTACGGCTTAATAATAGCTTAAGAGCGAGTGATTAACGGCTTGGTGTTTTGATTGGCTATACAGTTTATACAATGCTTCGGGTTGCTTAGCTTTGTATTCTGAATAAACATGTCTAAAGATATTTAATTTTAAGTAAATCGAAAATGAAATAGTATGTTTATAAATTCTGAAAGATCTTCGAGTCGGTTCCTGTGATTTTACTTAATTTCACGCTTTAGTTTTCGATGTAAAAATCTACCCATTGCAAGAATATCTTCAACAATTAAATGATGCCCAATTAGCGCCTGTTTTACAGAAAGACGGAGCGATGATTGTGATAGCAGGAGCGGGTTCAGGAAAGACAAGAGTGCTTACCTACCGCATTGCATACCTTATGTCGAAAGGGGTCGATCCCTTCAATATCCTGGCGTTAACTTTTACAAATAAGGCAGCGCGGGAAATGAAAAAACGAATCTCACAGATTGTTGGCAGCAGCGAAGCTAAAAATTTGTGGATGGGAACCTTTCATAGTGTTTTTGCAAAGATTTTGAGATATGAAGCCGATAAACTTGGGTATCCATCCAATTTTACCATTTACGATACTCAGGATTCTCAAAGTGTTATTCGTGCCATTATCAAGGAAATGCAGCTCGATAAGGATATTTACAAATACAAGCAGGTGTATTCGCGAATTTCCTCGTATAAGAATAGTTTGATTACGGTAAAAGCGTATTTCAACAATCCCGAATTGATGGAAGCAGATGCCATGGCCAAGATTCCCCGAATGGGAGAAGTATACAAGGCATACGTAGATCGTTGTTTTAAAGCGGGAGCAATGGATTTTGACGATCTACTACTGAAAACTAACGAACTTCTTACCCGTTTTCCCGAAGTCCTTGCGAAATATCAAAATCGTTTCAGATATATCTTAGTAGATGAGTATCAGGATACGAATCATAGTCAGTATTTGATAGTACGCGCCCTTAGTGATCGTTTTCAGAATATATGTGTGGTAGGAGATGATGCCCAAAGTATCTATGCATTCCGGGGTGCGAATATCAATAATATCTTGAACTTTCAGAAGGATTATGACGATGTTAAAGTTTATCGTTTAGAGCAGAATTATCGTTCCACAAAAAACATTGTGAATGCAGCTAACAGCATTATCGAAAAAAATAAAACCCGTTTAGAAAAGGTTGTATGGACCGCAAATGATGAGGGGACGAAGATTTTAGTAAACCGAACCATGACCGATGGGGATGAGGGAAGGTTTGTTGCCAGTTCGATTTTCGAGAATCGGATGAACCATCAGATGAAAAATGGGGATTTTGCAATTCTGTATCGTACCAATGCCCAATCTCGTGCTATGGAAGATGCGCTTCGGAAGAAAGACATTCCGTATAGAATTTATGGGGGTTTAAGTTTTTATCAAAGAAAAGAGATTAAGGATGTTTTGTCGTATTTGCGTCTAATTCTCAACCCTAAAGATGAGGAAGCGCTTAAGCGTGTGATAAATTATCCCGCCAGAGGGATAGGGCAAACCACTCTTGAGAAACTTACTGTAGCCGCCAATCACTACAATCGTTCGATGTTCGAGGTGATGCAAAATATCGATAAGATCGATCTAAAACTCAATAGCGGAACCAAAACCAAGTTACAGGATTTCACCACCATGATTCAGAGCTTTGAGGTACTCAATAGGGGATATGATGCGTTTCAGATCACCGAACATGTCACCAAAAAAACCGGATTAGTACAAGAGCTTAAAAAGGACGGAACACCAGAAGGGATTGCTCGTATTGAAAATATTGAAGAATTGCTTAACGGGATGCGCGATTTTGTGGAAGAGCAAAAGGAGCTCGCCGATGCAACCGGATCGCTGGCTGAATTTCTTGAAGATGTCGCCCTGGCAACAGATTTGGATAATGATAAAGGGGATGAAGATCGTGTTGCACTTATGACGGTCCATTTAGCAAAGGGATTAGAGTTTCCTTATGTGTATGTGGTAGGCATGGAAGAAGATCTTTTTCCAAGTGGTATGAGCATGAGTACGCGAAGTGAACTTGAAGAGGAACGTCGGTTATTCTATGTTGCAATAACCCGGGCAGAAAAGCAAGCCTATTTAACATATACCCAATCCCGATACCGTTGGGGAAAATTAATTGACGCCGAGCCAAGTCGTTTTATCGAAGAAATTGATGATGCCTATCTCGAATATTTAACTCCTGTAACCGAACATCGCTACAAACCCTTGCTCGATGCCGATATTTTTGATGAGGTAGATAAGAGTAAGCTTCGCTTGAACAAACCTAAAGCGGGCAGCCCGCCAAGAGGTCCTTCGGAAGAACAATTACGAAAATTGCGCAGACTTAGACCTGTAAAGAGTGAGGCAGACAAGAATTTTAATGCTGCCGATGCAAATCTTGAAGTTGGAACCCTGGTAGAACACGTGCGTTTCGGGAAAGGCACAATAAAAACTATTGAAGGAAAAGGCGCCGATACAAAAGCTGAAATAGATTTTGAAAATGGCGGGCTCAAAAAATTATTATTGCGTTTTGCGAAGCTGAATGTGTTAGAAAATTAATTTGGATCAGTTTTAAGTGACTACTCTGTGAAACCTAAGTCAAAATTTAATTCTGCTTACTGAAAGTTTAAGGCGCCATAAAGCGGTAGATAAACTTACTGAGCTTTCTGTTTAATATTTCACGATTTGACTGACTCCAATTTCCATGACCTTCTTCGAAAACAATAAGGCTGTTAATTACATTGTTTTTATCCAGGCTATTTTTTAACTGATATGCATTGGAAATAGGAACTTTTCGATCTTCATTTCCATAAAACATAAGCGTTGGGCTACTGTTTTCAGTGACTTGATTTACCGGACTTAACTGAGCTAAACCATTTTCAATATTCGGATAAAATGACGGATTAACTAGTAGTTCCAGTAATTGCGGAAAATCTGGCCGTTCAGTAAAGAATGGGTGATTGAAGTTTGTTGGGCCGGCAATACTACATACAATTTTCACGTCGTTTGCTGCGTCGTGAGCATAATCGTACATCATTGCCAGATGTCCTCCTGCACTGGCACCAATGAGGCCAAACTGTGGTTGAACCTGAAAAAAGGATCTGTTCTGTTTAATAGAATTGATTACATTTTTAATGTCTAAAAACTGACTGGGAAAGGCATAATTAACTCCCGGAGTTGCAGTAATATAATTCATGTTCACAATGGCATACTCGGGGTTGGATTCCTGCAGCGAAGTAATATAATGTGTTAAGGTAGATTTATCACCACCTCGCCAACCACCTCCGTGAACTAATATTAAAACTTTGGTACTCTGCTCAGATCTGTTCGCCGGAAGATAAATGTCATAACGCTGTTGAATATGGTCTCCATAGCTAAAGTCGAAATAAGTCTCTGCTTGAAAAATGATCTTCTGGGTTAAATCCTGAGTGTGATCATTCGAATATGCGTCGACAGGGTGATCCATCGAACACGCTAAAAAAAGTAATGATACACAAATAAACATACATCTTCGTAGATTGGTTAATATCATAATATCGAACTTTTGGGGCATCCGATACAAAACAAAAAAAATAATTTCTAAAAACCAAAAAAAATGGTATTTTATCGGTAAAATATTACACTTTAACGTATTTTTTAGCTATTTAATGATTAAATACTTACTAAACAATAAGTTGAATATCGTATATAATTTACGCTGTTTAAATAGATAAATGTGTTGAAATAAAGCTGCTTATCTGTCCTTGTAAATTTATAATATCCGGAATACTCCAGTTTCCATGTCCGCCATTATAAATTGTAAAACTATGAGTCACCATAGCACTGCTTAGCTCATCTTTTAGCAGTTGTCCGTTTGATAATGGAACAAGTGGGTCTTGATTTCCGTAGAACAGTATAGTGGGGCTGCTGTCTGAGGAGACCAGTAAGGCCGGACTATTGGCAATTGCGTAATTAGTTCCGGGTGGATAATAGCTCTCATCGACCAATAACTCCAAGAGTATATTGAAATTTGGATTATTGCTGTAAAACGCATCAGTGAAATCGGTTGGTCCCACGATATCACAAACAAATTTAACCCTGTTGTTAAAATCAAAGGTATAATCATACATCAGCGAGATATGAGCCCCGGCGCTCACCCCTATTAATCCGAATTCCGGTAATAGCTGTAAGGTTTCCTTCTCATTAGTAATCTTTTCGATTACACGTCCCAAGTCGAGGTATTGATTCGGAAAAGCCGGAATACTTGCAGTTGCCAGCACATAATTCATATTTACGATGGCATGGTCTGGATGGCTTGCTTTAATTTGGGTCACATAACCATTCATATCAGCTTTGTCTCCTTCGGTCCAGCCTCCACCATGAACTAAAACAATCACTTTTGTTTTCGTTGATGTGCGGTTTGCCGGGAGATAGAGATCATAAATCTGCTGGGGATCGTTTCCGTAGGAAACATTTAAAAAAGTTTCAGCTTGAAGATTTTGTTGCTGTGGCGGGGTATTGTTATCGTCAGAATTACATGAGACAAAGAAAAAATTGATACTGAATAAGACCAAAATGACAGGAATAAACTTTTTCATATAAAGATGTTTTTTCAGTAAACGAAAAAAAGCGACTTTTATGCTAAGAATTCACAGCAGGAAGCAATTTTGTTGAAAATAACATTTAAATTTATATAAAAACTATGATACGAGAAGGAACAAAGGTTAAATGGTCCTGGGGAAATGGGACCGCAGTTGGAACTGTTAAGGATACATTCGATAACGAAATTAGCCGGACTATAAAAGGAAGTAAAATCACACGCAAAGGAGAAAAGGGTAACAAAGCATTACTTATTGTGCAGGAAGATGGAGATGAAGTTTTAAAATTAGAAAGTGAAGTTGAACGAGTAGATTAAGACAGAACTAAAATTAGTATGGCAGTATTGATTAAATTATATGAAGAGAATCCCAATCCTAAAGATGTGAAAAGGGTTGTGGATATCATTAGAAATGGAGGATTGGTTATCTATCCAAGTGATACTGTGTATGCCTTAGGCTGTGACATAACAAATACGAGAGCGCTCGAACGTGTGGCAAGAATTAAGGGAGTGAAACTTGAAAAGGCCAATTTCGCCTTTGTTTGTGAAGATCTAAGCAATCTGTCTGATTATGTCAAGCAAATAGATTCAGCGACATTTAGAATCTTGAAACGAGCCCTGCCAGGGCCTTATACATTTATTTTACCCGGCAATAATAATTTGCCAACTGTATTTAAAAAGAAGAAAGAAGTGGGGATTCGAGTTCCGGATAACGCGATACCTCGTGCTCTCGTGAGAGAGTTGGGCCGCCCTATAATTTCTACATCAATAAAAGATGAAGATGAAGTTATTGAATATACCACAGATCCAGAGCTTATTTTTGAAAAATGGGAGCATTTGGTTGATGTGGTTGTGGATGGTGGATATGGCGATAATGTACCTTCAACAGTTATCGATCTTACAGGAAGTGAGCCTGTGTTAGTGAGAGAGGGTAAGGGAAGTTTGGAGATTTAGTGATTTTCTTCGGAAAACAAAATCTATGTTTTAACCGATGATGCCAAACGGGCTTCTTTAACCGCAATTTTTTTCAGCATCCATTCGGGATAATCTGAAGGGTCTTCCGCAGAAAATATCCTAACATCCTGATCCGGATCCATTTGTATAAGATCTGCTTGCTTCTTACCCAAAATTTCACCGGCCGTTTGCACTCCGGAATAGCTTGCACCTGCGATGCCGTGGGAAGCAATACTTGCGCCACACAGGTACAGATTTTCAATCTCACTTTTCGCTTTAAAGGCAAATGGACCGATATGTTTTAAACTTTTTTCTGTGCCATATACACTTCCTGCCGTCGAATTTATATAATATTCGTTGGTGATTGGTGTTCCCATATCTAAATGCACTATATGTTCTTTAATCCCGGGAATTGCCTTTTCAATTGTATTGAGCATTTTCCTAGTCATTAGTTCTTTAAAATCTGAATACTCTTGTGAACGCTCAAAATCTTCATTTTCAAAAGCCTTAAATACTTCATAATCTATATAAGTGATAGCCTCAATTGTGTGATGTTTACCATCGAAACTTATGGGGTCTTTTAAGGTAGTACAACTTATAAACATTCCTGGGAAGGCCTCATCTGACTCTACATTTGGGTGAAGCATTTCATTATAGATTTCGTCCATATCTCCATCGGCCATAATCCAAATGTTTCCCGAGTCTAAACCAGCACTCTTAACATCCATATCAACAGTTAGAAAGAGCATTAAGGATGTACAGGAATATTTCGTTCTGTCAAGTTTCCTGATAAGTTTTTTACTTAAATTTTCTGTCCCTATCAATCTTCGGTAAGTAATATCGGGGTCGGCGTTGGAGACAATAATTTCCGCAAAAAGTTTTTCTCCGTTAATTAATTCGACACCTACCGCTTTTTTTTTCAAATCACCTTCTAATAATATTCTGGCAACTGAACTGCTGGTTTTTACTTCTCCACCAAAGGACTTAATTTTATTCGTCATTGCCTTAATGATGGCACCCCCGCCACCCATAGGATAAAAGCCACCTTGAAAATAATGATCCATAACAGCGCAGTGAAGTGGAAAACTCGCATTAGCCGGGGACAAGCCGTGGTCACCGAACTGTATATTCAGTATTTTTTTTAGCAGAGGATCCTTCAGATGCCAATTAATAACTCTTTTTAAGCTGAAGAGAGCATATTTGCCCATATCTTTTGTGCGGAATGGTATGGTGAGATGCTGCCAGAAACCAGTGACATAAGGAAGTAGCTGAATTTGTCTGCTCACGTCTCTCACGCGGTTGAGGTATTTTACTATGTTCTTCTTTTCCTTTGGAAATTTTTCAGAAAGGCGTTCAACCAGAGCATCAAAATTTGCAGGGTAATCGAAATGGTTATCCCCAATTAAACAGTGCTCATACGCATTGGGATTCATTCTAAAAAAAACAAGATCATTAGCGATTCCTAATCCTTCGTAAAGCTTGCTCGTTGATTCACCTTTGTCCAGAAGCCCGATATAATGTACCCCGGGGGTAAACCGAAACCCATTTAAATAAAAACTGTGGCACCAGCCTCCCGGGACGTCGTGTTGCTCCAGGACCAGCACCTTTTTGCCTTCTCGCGCTAAACAAATAGCGGCAGATAAACCGCCGGCACCGGAACCTATAATAATAACGTCGTAATTGGGATTATCCATAGTGGTTAGAATAGTGAAAGATAGCGTTATTATTTCAAGCTGTTTCTGTTTCGTATAAAATTAGCAGGTGATGGTGAAGAGAAAGTACATTACAATTATATTTTCAAACGCTTGTTGGAATTTTAGTTAGCTACTGTCTTTCCGCGCCTTTTCTCCTCGTATTTAGTAAGTAAATAGTTCGTTTGTGTTCTCAATTTCTTTTTGAAAAATGATGTCCCTCCCATTAATAATCCTTTAAATCCCATGGCCTGTTTCGACCATCGATACAAGTTAAATTCGTCAACATGTTTAATGATCTTCCCATCATTTAATATGAAATTTGCAGTAATTATATTGTGTACTTTTCTCCCGGTCTTGCTAAAAGTGTAAAATGCTTCCCAGCGTGCGCTACCTCTATCGTGAGCATACTTTATATCTGAAAAAGTCACTTTAAAGTCTTTATCTTTTTGGGAATCGCAGAGCATTCGCCACATATTCTTTGCGCGTTCACCATGAAGCACACCAAATGCCGGATCTTCAAATATTACTTGATCATGATAGCAGGCTACCATCCGTTCGGCATCCAGGCTTTCGAAAGCATGATAAAAGTTTTCAATAATATTTTTTTCAGTGTTCATATTCAGAAGTATTACAACAAGTTACACATATTTTAAATACAAAAGCCCGCTAATCGCGGGCCTTGAAAATAATATATTTTGAGTTTACTGTTTTACTTTGGGAAATTAGCGTTTGCCATTACCTCCTCTATTTGGCGGACGTGACGTTCGGTATGAGCCGACATAAATAACAAAATTTGATACGCATCCATAGTTCCGAAAGGAAGTTCTGCGTAGTGATTTCTCAGGTCTGCTTCAGTAGAAGCCACAAATTTCATATTCGATTTTCTTTTGGCTTTAAAAGCATCCACTGTAGCTTTGTGCGAACCATATTTTCCTGAAGGCTCGAAGGCTTCGCTGGTTTTAACTTTATTTGATCGATCCACGATCATGGCTAGAATTTGCTCATCGCTCATTTTTACTTCCGAGCGTCTTGAAGCATTGGCAGGTGTTTTTAACGCTGTTTCTATCATTCCGAAGATATTACCTTCCGAAATAGCAATATGCTCGGTACACTCGGCTATCGACCATGAATCCGGACTGCTTTTAAAATTGAGCTGTGCTTCGCTCAAACCTTTTATGGTGTTCAGTAAATGGTCATGTGTCGTGGTCATCTCGGCTAATGCCGCAAGTCTTTCAGACTCGGTTAGACCGTTATCGGTTGTCGTAAAACTGACCAACATTAAAACGGATACTAGTAATAGAATTTTTTTCATAATAGTTAATTTACAAGGTTGTTATGTATTCTGAAAACGTCTCAAACGTCTCATATCTTTAATTAAATTTAAACACAAATGATGCCAAAACTTAGTCGTATAAATTTATAACATCATTACGGCATTCTTTGTAAGATTATTCTGTAAAACAAAATACCCTGCGCAAGGCAGGGTATTTGATTCTATAATTTTTATAATTACTGACCACCGGTAGTAGAAAGACTCTTCATTTCTTTCTCGATCATATCATAAAACTGATCGATCTTAGGTAGTACAACAATACGTGTACGTCTGTTAATTGCTCTGTTCTCGGCAGTGGTATTATCCACCAAAGGAACGTAGTCTGCACGACCAGCAGCAATTAATCTGCCTGGCTGAACACCTAAGTCTTCTAAAGCACGTACAATTGCTGTAGCTCTCTTAACACTAAGATCCCAGTTGTCTAAAAGAACTCCATTTCTATATGGTACATTGTCGGTATGACCTTCTACCATGCATTCAAAGTTTGGTTTTCCATTTACAACTTTCGCAACTTTAGCAAGTATTTCATTCGCTCGGCTTGTTATATTATAGCTACCGCTCTTAAATAATAATTTGTCTGCAATAGAAATAAATACAACTCCTTTTTCAACATTGATCTCAATATCCGGATCATTGATTCCAACTTCACGCTTTAAGCTGGTTACTAAAGCTAATGTTACACTATCTTTCTTATTCAATGCATCTTGTAATCTTGTAATCTTAAGATCCTTTTCTTTAAGACTCTCTAAAGATTTTTCAAGGTTTGTAGCACCTTTAGAGGTCAACATAGTGAGGTCTTTCGAACTTTGAATAAGATCTGCGTTGGTCTTCTTCATGTCGGCAAGACGTTCTTCGAGTACTTTGGCTCGTGCTTCCGATGCAGCTCTATCGGTCAAACAGCTGTTTAGTTTAACAGTTGCAGTGTTCAATAAATCTTGTGTAGTTTTGTACTGAGCCTCTAAATCGGAATACTTCTTTTTTGAGACACACGAAGTAAGTACAAAAGAGGAACAAATAGCTAATATCAAAAGTCTTTTCATAATTTTAAAAAATGTTTTAAGTGTTAAATTGTTACCCAAAATTATTAAATGAAAGTCAGCTACAATCACGATTAACAATACTTTAAGTAAAAATTTAATATCCTTCGCGAAAGTATCGTTTCTTTTGAATGAAATATCGCCAAACTATCGAGTTTATTCTATAATATTGGTTAGTTTTAGAATGTAACCTTCTCTTTTTTAATAATGTAGGAATCGATTTGTAAAAACTCAAATGTGCCTTGAAAATGGCTATAAAATGAAGAGGTTTTCCTTGAAATAAGAATTGAAACGCTGCGATACCATCTAAAAGTAAACGCGCTATAATAATTCCTAAAATCTTTCCGCCTTTAACATTTTTGAGTAAAGCAAACAGGGTATTTCTGAAATTATAAAAGGTTTTTCTTGGGTTACCAGACGCAAGTGTGGCACCACCAACATGATAAACACTAGATGCTCCAATATATTTAATCACTCCACCCCGGTTTTGCAATCTCCAACACAGATCTATTTCTTCCTGATGCGCAAAAAAATCTTCGTCCAAACCACCTATTTCCCAAAATGAACTGTTCCTAATAAATAATGAAGCACCTGTAGCCCAGAATATTGTTGTGATATCGTCGTATTGCCCTTCATCTTTTTCTAAAGTGTTGAAAATACGGCCACGACAATAGGGATACCCTAATGCGTCTATAAATCCACCCGCGGCCCCGGCATATTCAAAGAAAGCTTTATTCTTAAAATCGAGAATTTTAGGTTGGGCTGCTTGAAGCTGTGAATCATTTTCAAATTCTGAAAGGATAGGCTCAAGCCAATTCTCGGTTACTTCTACATCGCTGTTTAGCAACACATAGATGTCTTCGGAAACGCTTTTTAAGGCATCATTATATCCCTTTGCATAACCTCCGTTAGTTTTATTCTGAATGATTTTTACCTGCGGAAAGTTTTCTGAAACATATGTGACCGAATCATCGGAAGAAGCATTGTCGGCTAGATACACTGTCGCTTCTTTAGAATATTGTACAACCGATGGTAAAAACTGCGCTAACAATTTTTTTCCATTCCAATTGAGTATAACGATTGCTATTGTCATCTCAGCAAAGATAATTTTTTTAAAGTATCATTGGTGTAAAGTTTTGGCGGAGTAGGAGGCCATGATGAGATGTGAGGAGCATTTTAACTTAGGACAGATTAAGTATTAAATGAACAAGCCTATGACATAAGAGAAAGTCTGCTCACTGCATACTAAATACATCAATCGGCTACCTAACCACATAATTTGGAAGATCTTTCAGAAAGACATATTTCTCATTTTCAAGATCCATCCGGCAAAAATAATGTTCGAGTCCGTTAGTTACCATCAAATAACCCGAATTTAAGACGAGATTGTATCGTGCGACCTGATCGAAAGTATCCTGGCTTATTTTTATTGCCGGTGCTTTGCATTCTACAATCAATTGTATACTTCCATCGCTTTTATAAACCACGATATCATAGCGCTTAGTGGTGTTGTGCAGCTTCAGCTGTTTCTCTACATTAATATGTGAGATTGGATAATTTTTTTCATTAATTAGTAATTGTATCACATGTTGTCGAACCCATTCTTCAGGAGTCAGTACCAGAAATTTTTTTCGAATTACATCAAAAATCAATCGTTTGTTTTCGTTACTTTTGAATCGAAATTTATATTCCGGGAAGTTTAGCTTCTGCATACATCAAAGTTATAAAAGCTTCGCCACATTTTACTTATTTAATTATTCATTAGTTATTTTATCGTGCCACTAGATCAAGCCAAACAAATTGTTAACAATATAAAGAGAGGAGACATCAAGCCTGTTTATTTTTTGATGGGTGAGGAGGCTTATTATATTGATGCAATTTCAGATTTTATTGAAGCAAACGTACTTTCCGAAGAAGAAAAAGGCTTCAACCAAATGGTGCTTTACGGTCGTGACGTTTCTATAGAAGATGTGGTAAGTAATGCGAAGCGCTATCCGATGATGGCCGAAAGGCAAGTGGTAATTGTTAAGGAGGCCCAGGATCTTTCCCGGACAATCGAGAGTCTGGTTTCTTACGTAGAAAACCCCCAACCCACAACAGTGCTGGTTTTTTGCTACAAGTATAAATCTTTGGATAAAAGAAAAAAGTTATCGAAAACCATAGCCAAACACGGGGTTCTTTATGAAAGTAAGAAGCTGTACGAAAATCAGGTTCCCGACTGGATCCGAAGGGTGCTCGCGGGCAGAGGTTATACAATTACTCCGAAGGCATCTCAAATGCTGGTAGAATTTTTAGGTAACGATTTGGGGAAAGTAAATAATGAATTAGAAAAGTTGCAACTCATTATAAAACCGGGTGAGCAAATCACACCTCAAATCATAGAAGAAAATATTGGGATAAGTAAAGATTTCAATAACTTCGAATTACAAAATGCAATAGGGTCGAGAGATCTCAAAAAGGCATTCGCAATTGTGCAATATTTTGGACAGAATCCAAAAAATCATCCAATGGTTCTCACCATAGCTTTGCTATATAGTTTTTTTGCAAAGCTACTGAAATATCACGCCCTTTCTAATAAAGCCGAAGCTGCAAGAGCCCTTGGTGTTAGTCCGTATTTTATTAAAGACTATCAATTGGCTGCACGCAATTACCCAATGAAAAAAGTTAGTAGCATTATATCATCGATCCGTGAAATAGATATGAAGAGTAAAGGAGTTGGCGCTGCGAATCTTTCTCAAGGGGATTTGCTAAAAGAACTACTTGTAAGAATATTTAATTAGAATTTTTCTTTTCTCTCGCCTCAAGCGCGATTAAAATTTCGGTAGCATCTTTCTTATATTTTTTCAAAATAGGCAGATAATTCTTATTTGCCAGCATATTGTAGTAAGTCGCTCTATTTCTAAAGTCCTGATCTTCCGAGATGTATTCCAAAAACCGAGGATCAGCTTTACCATTCATAACTGTTGAGAACCAGGGATAATTATTTTTCCAGTGTTCTATGTTATCGATTGTATTATCTTTTACTTCTGCGCCTAATTCGTCTAAAAATGATATATAAACATTGTAAAACTGTACTACATCGGCCGAAAGTGTATCCTGTTGTACCGAATTAATCTGATTAAAACTCTTAAGTTGCAGATACCCCTTATCATTAATGTTCATGGGGAAGTAGGATGTTATTAAACTTGGGCAGAACAAACATCTTTTATAATCCTCAAGCGTATATTCATCTTTCACTATCTTATCGAGCACCTTTTCCCGGTCTCCATAATTTTTTATGGCTCGATTTACTAAGAGAGTATCTCGTTTTAAGTCGTAGGCCACATTCGAAAGCACCGAAGCTAATGCCAGTTTCTCCCGCTTTTTCTCGTTATGGTTATTAATATTTAATGCGATGAGAATACCTACAACAACGAGTATAATCTCGCCGATCGCATATAGCAGATACCTGCCTACCCTCCCGGATGTCAATGATCTAATTTTTAAATTCGTAAAACGCCCCGCCATATTATTTTTTGCTAACCGCGTATTTCCCCCCACCCACCAGGGCAATTACGATAAAGGCAAAGAGATAAAGCAGCGCTTTTTCTTTAGTTCCAATAGGATCCGCCCCATGCACAATAAAAGCGGCGACCGCCATTGTGATAATGGTTGGTATCGCTGCCAGTCGGGTCTTAAAACCTATGATAATCAGTATCGGACAAATGGCTTCTCCAATAACAGTGAGAATAAGAGATAAGGTAGTGCCAATCCCAATAGGATCTCCAAAGTCTAAATTCCCCTGAATTAAATTCATTAGCTTGGGAATTCCATGAGTTAGCATCAATGCTGAAAATCCAACTCGCAATAAAAGCAGGCCAAAGTGATAGGTTGTAGTCATTTATGATTATTTGGTGGTTCTTGATTTTTATAAAAGTATAAAATAAATTTTAACCTACTTTTGCTATTCAAAATATAGTGAATGACAAAAATTAAGATCTGGATTTCTGCGGCGCGTTTACGAACGTTACCATTGTCGATATCAGGTATTGTGACAGCAGGAGCAGCAGCCCTTAAAGTGGAAAGTTTTTCTGTTTCTGTATTCATCTTGGCACTTGCTACTACATTAGGATTTCAA
>CBDUGY010000078.1:0-13995 GCA_965367015.1 uncultured Ulvibacter sp. | reverse complement strand
TTTTCCAAGAATCTGTCTGAATTTACACTCGTGATTTCATCTTGGTACAACGGACTAGGATGCACATTGGTGTCTCCCGGTTGTTGCCAGTAATTGAAAGCTGAAACAGCTTGGTTACTATCAACGTTTACCCCATCAGAATTTAAGTTCGATCTAACAAAGTTGTTGATATAGTTACCGGCCTTGAATACAAAGTCAGTTCTTAATCCCCAACCTTTATACTTCAGGCTACTGAAAAATCCACCTTCCTTATCGGCAATTGTAGATTTACCTTGTAGTACACGAGCATCTTCAGCATCTACCAAGTCTTGTTGGAAAACTGCAACTCCATCTGCGTTTAAATACATTGGTCTACCAGTATCAGGATCTACACCTGCATATCGAACTAAATAATGTTCGTTGATCTTTGATCCTTCACGCCAAAATATATTAAATGTATTTGGTGCGGCTATGTCTTTTCCGTCTGGTAAGCTAACTATTTTTGTATCTAAGAAAATAATATTTCCCCCGAGAGTCCAAGTGAAATCTGGTGATCTGAACACATCAGCTTGCAATGACAATTCCAAACCTTTATTTTGTATTTCACCAAGATTTCCTGCTATTGTTGCTATACCCGACTCATCTGCCTTTGGAATGTTAAATAATAAGTCTTCCGTATCTCGAACGAAATAATCAACCACTCCACTAATGCGACTATTGAATAAATTATATTCTAGTCCTACGTTGAGGGTTGTGGTTGTTTCCCACTGAAGATCTGGATTAGCAATATTATTAGGAATCGTTGCCGAACCACCGGGGTACGCCCCAAACTGAACAGTTCCTTGGGCAGCATAATTACCTATCCCAAGTCTATTACCACCAACACCATAAGATCCTCTAATTTTGAGATCGTCGATTGCTCCTATATTAAAGAAGTTTTCTTTAGCGATATTCCATCCTAGACTTCCACTATAGAAAAGACCATATTGATTGTCTACACCAAAGTTAGATGATGCATCGTATCTTACGGATCCTGAAAGTAAATATCTTTCATCAAAGTCGTAATTTGCGAATAAACCATAAGACAATAAGGCTAATTTACTTCTTGTAGTATTAAATGCAGTATTCTCTGCACCGTTAATTTGTGTAGATAGGAATGGGGAAGGATACCCTATACTTCGGACCAAATACCCATTTGTTTCTCGATAGTTGTATTCAAAAAGACCAAGGGCGTTCAAATTATGTCCATTTTTGTTCAGGTCATACATAAGTCTATTTCCAAGTGTCATGTCGACATTATAAGTTCCGGAATCTAACTTATTTCCTGGAGTATCTGCATTCCCTATTAAGCTATCTAAAATTCCACCCGGTTTTGAATACCCGTCTCTTCTAAAGTTTAAGCTATTAAAAGAGGCATTAAAGCCATAGCTCCAATTATCTGAAAAACGAACAATCGCTTGCGCACTAGCTATTAAGTTATTATTTATATCACGTGAGGGCTCCGATAATAAAGCGCCTCGAACGTTAAATGAAGTACTAGTTGGTGAGTACACCGGATCTCCGTTTTCGTCTAAAACCACATTTCCGAATTCATCCAAAACGAATTCTGTTTCGTAAGGGTTGTAATCATACATTGCTCTAAATGGGTTTTGAACGTTGTTTCTATCTCTTGGCTCATCACTAGTTGAACGAGAATAAGCTACTGTCAATCCTAGAGAAAGCCATTCCTTCGCATCAAAGTTAACATTCAATCGTGAATTGATTCTTTCGAACCCATCTAATTGATCGATGATCCCTGTGTTTCTGTCATGTCCAACTGAGAAAAAATAATCAACTTTTTCTGCACCACCTGAAACAGAAACATTATTACTCTGGATTTCTCCATTCTTCAGCATAAGATCCTGCCAATCTGTTTGATTGTCAATTAGAAATTGACGCTCCGGGCTACCAGGCTCTGTAGTGACACCTGGAAGTGATTGAGCCGCATTCAAACCTAGGGCATTCATTTCCGCTTCATACTGAAACTTTTGCTCAGCATCCATTATATCAAAATTAGGTTTAATCCTAGTAGTCGTTCCATATCTTGAGCTAAAACGTACCACAGCATCTTTATTTCTATTACCTGTTTTCGTGGTTATTATAACAACACCGTTTGAACCACGAGATCCGTACAATGCCGTAGTTGCCGCATCCTTTAAAACTGTTATAGTATCAATATCTTCATTCGAAATACTTGCAAGATTTACTTCTTGAATTATTGCACCATCCACAACATATAATGGTGAGGATGCTCCCGGAGATAGTGAACTATTTCCACGGATTCTCACAAAAGCTCCTTGTCCCGGCTTACCATTAGCAGCAGAAACCTGAACCCCTGCCGCTTTACCTTGTAAAAGATTATCTATACTCGTAGTGGCTGTAAGATCCGAGATTTCAGAGGCGGATATAGTTGCAACCGAAGACGTAATCACTGATTGATTTCGCTTGCTGTATCCCGTTACAACAACAGTTTCAAGCATTGCACCGGCTGCCATAGAGACATCAATTGTGTTGGCAACCCCAACTCTTCTTTCTTGAGGTTCAAAACCAACGTAGCTGTAGACCAGCGTTTGACCCACAGAAGCATTGATTTGATAATTACCATCAAAATCTGATTGTGTACCTGTACTGGTGCCTTTAATAATTACATTGGCACCTGGCAACGGTACTCCAACGTCATCAGTGATGGTACCACTGATCTGCTTTTCTTGTGCTAATACTATAGTTATATTAAAAAACATTAGTAATAACCACTTAACGTAACTTTTTTTCATGTGATTTTTTTAAAATTAATATTGAATTGGACTATAGAGTTTATGATCAATTTTCTAACCTGAGGTAATCTAGCTCATAAATTTCTTGGATATCTATAATCAGCACGACTTTCAGTCGCGTTTTTATGATTACAAAAAGCTAAAATTGAACGCCGGCAAGATAAAAAAAAATAACCGAATAAATTTGCCGTAAAATATTATAAATGTTAAATAATGTTAAGATTTCTAAGGTAGAATTATATAGGTAATTTTAATTAAACGGAATGTTTTAAAAACCTCCTGATTCCTAATGTTTTAAGGTATTCAACGAAATTTATTTTAAATAGGAATCCATTAAATAAACTAAACTTGCCATCGTTGCAGCCCCTAATTCCAATTCTCGTTTATTAATTGCTTCGAATACATCGCTAGCGGCATGATGATAGTCGAAATAGCGCTGTGAATCAGGTCGTAATCCTGCCAGTACTATTGAACTGTCTTTCAAGGGTCCTATGTCTGCTCCACTCCCGCCTTTCTCGAAATAATGAATCAAATATGGTTTAAAGAGTGTTTCCCAGCTTTTAATCTGCTGAAAATTCTCTTCATCACAATCAAATGAAAATCCCCGCGGCGTGAAACCTCCCGAATCGCTTTCTAAAGCAAAGACATGAGTTTCCTTGTTAATTTTTGCATCCTCCGCATATTTTAAACCTCCTCGCAATCCATTTTCCTCATTCATAAATAACACCACTCTAATACTGTGTTTCGGCTTGTAATTTATCTTTTTCAGAAGGCGCAATACTTCCATAGATTGCACACATCCTGCGCCATCATCATGCGATCCGTCTCCAAGGTCCCAGGAATCTAAATGCCCGCCCACAACCATATACTTATCCGGGTATGTACTTCCGGTGATTTCGCCTATAACATTATACGATTGTACATCGGGAAAGGTTTTGCAATTTTGCTTAAAATAAAATTTCAGGGTTGGAAGTAATTTTAGTGTATTACTTAAAAAGTCGGCACCTTTAGTACTAATTGCACAAGCGGGAATTCGCTTGCTGACCGGGAGATCGCCGTAGCTCATTGCACCCGTATGCGGAAAATCATCTTTTCTGAGATTCATAGAACGCACCACAATACCTACCGCGCCATATTTTGCTGCTTCCATCGCACCCGCATAACGCTGATCTACGCATCCACCATAGGCTTCGAATGTATTTATAAGGTCGGCCTCCATCGGACGATTAAAAAAAACTATTTTTCCTTCTATTCTATCACGCCCGTAGCGCTCAAGATCTTCAAAGTTCTGAACCTCTATTACCTCAGCCCGTAAACCTCCGGGAGGAGTAGCTACCGAACCGCCCAAAGCACAAATGTTTGTTACACTTGTTATACCCGGACCGGTTTCTATATAAGCGTATTCAGGAATACCTCGTGTCCATTTTGGCACCATTACAGGTTGCAACCATACTTTATCTAAGCCTAGTTTATTTAATTCTGCTTCGGTATAGACAACAGCTTTTTCAGCATTTAAACTTCCAGAAAGCCTGTTGCCAATATTATTCGATAAATGATCAAGCCAATCGTAACTTTTTCCGTTAAGTAAAGCCATGTCATAAATACTTCTAAGAGTCAGCGAATCCTGGGTAGTTTCTATTTGAGAAAAACTTTCCGAAGTAAGACAAATTGTAAGTATTAAAAGAAAGATGTATTTCATGATTCGCATATTAGTTAAGGGGTTTTCTTCTGAAAGTTATTCGTTTTCTAATCGTGCTTTAAATTCGGATATCTGTGCTTTATACTTAGGATCCAGTTCCGGAAATTGTATATCGTCATATTTTTGAAGCTCCTCTAAAAGTATGCTGGCAACGATAAAACGAGCTATAGGTTTATTATCTGCAGGAATTACGAACCAAGGTGCATTTGGTTTTGAACTCCGATTTAAAACATCTTGGTAACAACGCATATAGTCATCCCAAAGATCTCGTTCATCGAGATCGCCCGGTGAAAATTTCCAATTTTTACTAGGCTTATTAAGTCTTCGAAGTTGCCTATTCTTCTGCTCCTCTTTAGAGAGGTGCAGAAAAAACTTGAAGATAATTGTGCCATTTGCCGATATGGTCTCTTCAAAATTATTAATCTGCTCAAATCGTCTATCCCAAAATGCTTCGTCAACATCTTCAATTGAGTTCACACCCGGCAATCTCTCTCCCAAAATATAGGATGGATGTACCCGAGTAACTAAAACATTTTCATAATGAGTACGATTGAATACGCCGAATTTTCCCCTTGCCGGCAGTGCTATATAATGTCGCCAAAGATAATCATGGTTTCGTTCCAGATCGGTAGGTACCTTGAAGCTGTGAACCACTACCCCTCTGGCATTAAAATCTTTAAACACTTCACGAATAAGGCTGTCCTTTCCAGCAGTATCCATTCCCTGAAAACACACTAATACCGCATATTTGCCATGAGCATATAACTTATCCTGTAGTTTTCCAAGTTCTTCTCGCTCCTTTTCCAAAAGGCGCTCGGCATTCTTTTTTGATAAGTCCAGATTAGTAGTTGTCGGGGTTTCGGATAGAATTATTTTTTCGGTTACTTTAAAGTCTTGAGCCTTGAAATACTGCATTGATAATATTTTTGAAGTTAAAGATAACAAACATTATCTGAAAAATCTTGAAAGATTGATTCTTGGAATTAGCGATAAGACGGCTAACCAATTTAAGTCAATTCGTAATGAACTGAAAAGCAAAACTGACAAAGGTGTAATTGATGAGGAGGACCAACGCTTCCTGCAAAAAGCACTTCAATTATTTTGATGCAAACAATTTTACATCTTCCTCACTCACTTCAGGTCCTCCCAAAATTATAAGTCTCTCCACAACATTTCTCAGCTCTCTTATATTTCCCGTCCAATCGTATTCCTGAAGCAGTTTAATTGCTTTGGCAGAAAACTTTTTCTGGGCAGTCCCATGTTCTTCGGCTATTTTTTTAGCAAAATACTCTATCAGTAACGGTATATCTTCTCGCCTATCATTTAATGCCGGGACCTTAATTAAAATTACCGCCAGTCTATGGTAAAGATCCTCTCTGAAATTTCCTTCAGCAATTTCCTTTTTTAAATCTTTATTTGTAGCTGCAACTACGCGCACATCAACCTTAATATCTCTATCGCTACCCACTCGTTGCACTTTATTCTCCTGTAGCGCCCTAAGAACCTTTGCTTGTGCCGAAAGACTCATATCGCCAACTTCATCGAGAAATATTGTTCCTCCATTCGCTGCTTCAAATTTTCCTGCTCTGTCCTTATTAGCTGAAGTAAAAGCACCTTTCACATGTCCAAAAAGTTCACTTTCAATAAGTTCACTGGGTATTGCCGCACAATTAACTTCAATCATGGGACCTTTAGACCTTTCACTTTTTTGATGAATCCAGTGCGCTACCAGTTCCTTTCCTGTACCATTCGGACCTGTGATAAATACCCGGGCCTCGGTAGGTGAAACTTTCTCTATCATTTCCTTAATATGAGAAATAGCGGAAGATTCACCAATCATTTCGTAATTCTTGCTCACCTTTTTCTTCAACCTGGTGTTTTCAACCACAAGTTCCTTTCTATCCAGAGCAATTCGCACAGTATTTAAAAGTCGGTTTAAATCGGGAGGTTTCGAGATATAATCAAAAGCACCAAGTCTCATGGTATTTACGGCTGTATCCAGATCACCATGTCCCGAAATCATAACCATCGGAACTTCCGGTTTTATCTTTTTAACCGCTTCGAGAACCTCCACACCATCCATCTTTGGCATTTTGATATCACACAGAACAAGATCGAAGTCCTCTTTTCTTATTAGCTCTATTCCCTCCAAACCATCTTCAGCTTCAGTTACCTGATAGGCTTCATTTTCTTCCGTGAGTATTTTGGTTAGTACGCGACGAATTGCTGCTTCGTCTTCTATGATAAGTATTTTCGCCATTTTTAAAATTTAAATTTTAATCCTCCTCTAACATAGAATGTATTCTTATCATCTATGATATATGTGGTCTCTCTGTTATTATCCCGTATTCTGAATTCATTGTAAGCGGAGTGCGCCCCATATAGATAAAACAAAAGGTGATCTGTAAAGTAGTGTTCATACCCTAAACCGAAAAGCACCATAGTCATTGATATATTCTCACCAACTATCGGATTACCTGGAATATTAATATTGTTTTGAATATTTCCGAAGAAATTATCTAAGGTACCGAATGCTTGAATTGCATCCTTGTGACTGTCATTCATGTAATATCTTATATTCGATTTGGGCACACCAATAGTATATGTCCAATTAGGCTGAAACTCCTTGTAAAAATTTATCAAAGGAAGTGGGAATTCTCTTCCGGGAGTTGTGGAATAATTAAGCCCCATAATAAGACGATATGGTTTTTCAACATCATCTTTCTTCATATCATAAATTGCATATACAGCCGCTACATAGATTACATCATCACTAACTATTTTACCTTCAAAATTTGAATTTATTCTTGCTCCCGCCTTGAAGCCAAGCCTCCAATGCTCGGTTAAATTATAGGTATATCCCAAATAGGCTTCCATTTGTTGAATATTACTTACTAATTTAGGGTCGAAAGGAACATTCTCACGGATATTGATGTCTACATTTCTATATTCCAAACCGATAACAAGAAAGCGCCCTGAGCCAACTTGAAGCGGAATAGGTGCTTGAACCAGAGCTCGATAACGACTGAGCGAGTTTTTGGAGTTCGAATATGGGATATGTAAATATTCTATTCTAGCCAAGTCTGTGGTTTGAGCAAAACCTATTGCAGTAAACACAATACATACAATAGTTACGAGAAAGTTCTTTTTCATATAGTTTTTAAAAATTAATCGTCAGATAAATTTGTCGAAACAGAGTTATTGGTTGCTGTAGGATACACGTGTACATCTCTTTGCGGGAAAGGAATTGTAACACCATTTTCGCGGAAAAGTGCATCGACTCTAAAACGAATTTCACTCTTTATTTTGGGATCCGCGAAACTGTCGTTTATAAAAAAGTATACACTGAAATCCAACGATGAATCCCCAAAATTTTCAAATAATGCAAAGGGTTTAGGTGTTTTTAAAACACCTTTTTGCTCTAATACACTTTGCAATAATAACCTTTCTACTTTCCTCACATCACTTCCGTAGGCAACGCCTACACTAACCGATTCCCGGGTCATCTTATGATTTTGGGTATAGTTAAAAATGGTTTCGGTAATAAACTTGTGATTAGGAATTATAATAATCTTGTCGTCCCTTGTTAAAGCTCTGGTAGTTCTAAGTTTGATCTCAACAATTCTCCCAACTTTCCCATTAACTTCGATAATATCACCTACCAGCAGGGATTTATCTACAATGATAAATATTCCTCCAATAATATCCTGAAACAATTCCTGTAATGCAAGACCTAAACCAACGAGTAATGCCGCTGAAGCTGCGAGAAATGGTGTCACATTAACACCTGCCAAACTTAGCACTACAAAAACAACAATGATGTAGGTTATATATTTTATGAACTTAAAGACACTAATAAATTTATTCTTGTCGTTAATGTCCATTTTACGAGTAAAAAGTACGCGTATCCACTTTAAAATAAAGCTGGCAATTATAAAGGATATGAAAACAAGTATTAGAAGACCAAAAGTAATATCCACTCGACTCGCACCCTCACCATAGTGAAAACCGGCATTGAGAAAATCCTGAATACCTCCCCAAATATCTTCTTTCACTACATCTTCTATTTTCTCAGTAACCTTTTCTTGCACCTGAATTAATATTTAAGCCATTTAAAAATCTCCTTGTAGCTTGCCTTCTTACCATACATCAATATTCCAACGCGGTAGATTTTAGACGCAAACCATACTGTTGCTATAAATGTAGCAAATAAAATGACTATTGAAATTATTTGCTGCCAAATAGGAACACCAAAAGGAATTCGCATCAACATGACCACCGGGCTAGTAAAGGGGATGTAAGAAAAGACTTGGGACACAGTTCCGTGCGGATTCTCTATTACGGTAAAGAAACCTACATATACTGCCAAAATAAGCGGCATTAAAATAGGCATCATAAACTGTTGTGTATCGGTTTCACTATCAACTGCAGCTCCAATTGCCGCATATAAGGAGGCATAGAGTAAATACCCTCCAACAAAGAAGAGAAGAAACATGATCACCAAGTTTAATATGGGCAGGTTATTTATCTCCATAATTACTTCTTGAATAAATTGAGGCGAACCGGTATCCGCACCTTGAGTAATTAAATCCTGCTGTGGAGAAGGGACTCCGGAAGGGTCGATACCAAAAATAGAGGAAACAACCAGACTTAACACACCTATTAATATTACCCAAACCAGAAACTGAGTGATTCCGGCGAGAGAGGTTCCGAATATTTTACCGAGCAGTAATTTCATTGGTTTTACTGATGAAATTATCACTTCTATAATCCGACTTGTTTTTTCTTCTATCACACTACGCATAATCATATTTCCATAGATGATGATAAACATAAAAAGGAGATATCCTGCAGCTCCGCCAAAAATTAGTTTCAGCCCCGAGCCTAATTTAGAGGTCTCCTGCCCTTGGTATGTTTCAAGATTGGTGTTGATTTTAATTCTTAATTCTTTAATTCTTTCAGAATCGATACCGGCCTCCAATAATTTTACTGTATTCACTTTTTCTTCAATAGCATCTTCAATATCGCTCATCACTACTAAAGAAGGAGAATCTTCGGAATAAAAAGTAATTGCTTCAGCTAAGTCTTCAATTTTATCGGTTTTAGGTATATAGAGTAAACCATAATTTTCTGCCTCTTCGTTGCTTTTCTTGGCTTCAGAAAGACTCATATCAGAAACTACTTTATATTTCAGATTATCGGTGCTCTCAAAATGATCGAGAAATAACCCGCTTTCATCTAACACTGAAATAACCCGTACCTTGTCGTTGTTCAAATTAGACAAATAGGCTACCAATGTAAAGATTCCAACAATTATTAACGGACTTAAAAAAGTCATGATAATAAAAGACTTATTTCGGACTTTATTCAGGTACTCTCTTTTTATAATGAGGGAAAGATGATTCATAATCTCAGGCTAGTTTTTACTTACTGTTTCAATAAAAATATCGTTTGCCGAAGGGATTACTTCCACAAAGTGTGTTAACTGTCCTTTTGAGGTCAAATAGCTAACAAGATCATTTGGTGAATCTCCTTCAGGAATCTTAATTTTATATTGTAATTCGTTATTGATACTTTTAAATGCCGCGGGTGCAATTTCAAATCGGTTACTTAATTCATTAGTAACTTCTTGCGGATTTTGTGTATGTAATCCAACTTCAAATGTGTTCGATTTATATGCACGTTTAATATCAATTAATTTTCCATCGAGCACCTTGTTAGCTTTATGAATTAAAGCAATGTGATCGCACATTTCTTCAACAGATTCCATTCGATGTGTAGAAAAAATTACGGTGGCTCCTTCATCTCGTAATTTCAGAATTTCATCTTTAATAAGATTTGCATTAATTGGGTCGAACCCACTAAACGGTTCATCGAAGATCAATAGTTTAGGCTGATGCAGAACTGTTACCACAAACTGTATTTTTTGCGCCATTCCTTTCGAGAGCTCCTGAATTTTCTTATCCCACCAGTCTCCGATTTCGAGCCTGTCAAACCAATATTTGAGCCTCGCTTTAGCTTCTTGATGCGAGAGTCCCTTTAATTGCGCCAGGTACAATGCCTGCTCACCAACTTTCATCGATTTATATAACCCGCGTTCTTCTGGTAAATAACCTATATTTTGAATGTGATGCGGCTTAAGGGGTTCTCCATCCAGAAAAACCGAGCCAGAATCTGGCATGGTTATTTGATTTATAATTCTGATGAAGGTTGTTTTACCAGCTCCGTTTGGGCCTAGGAGTCCAAAAATACTTCCTTTGGAAACCTCGATTGAAATGTTATTAATTGCTTTATAGTCGCCAAAGGACTTCGAAACATTGTTAGCCACCAAGAGTTTTTCCATAGTAAAATTTAAATTTTGTAAAGATATTGATTTGAAAAGGAAGCACTCTAAGTATTAAGAGTATTTTAAAACTATTTGTAGCATAAAATATATGATTGTTACATCAATTGTAGTGAAAAAAACTGAGATACAGACCCATAAAAACAAAACCCACCCTCTAAATTAAATTGAAGGGTGGGAAAAAAATTGCTATGAAAAAGAAAAATTGTCACTACATAGAAGTAGCGACTTTCAAATATAAGTAAAATAATTAAATTAACGTTTAATTAAGAAAACATATCCTTTACTTTTTCAAAAAATGATTTGTCCTCTTTTTCAGGTTTAGGCTGAAAATGTTCATCATTACTCATTCTATCAAAAAATTCACGCTGCTCTTTAGTAAGAGTTTTAGGAGTCCAAACATTAACATGTACCAATAAATCCCCTGTACCATATCCATTAATACTAGGAATTCCCTTACTTCTTAGGCGTAAAATCTTCCCACTTTGTGTTCCTGCCTCCACTTTGATCCGTACTTTACCGGTAACTGTGTCAATTTCTTTTGAAGTTCCGAGTGCAGCCTCTGAAAAACTAATATACATATCGTAATGCAGATTGTCGCCTTCCCGCTGTAATGCCGGATGGGGCTGCTCCTCAATAGCCACCAGTAAGTCACCCGGAATTCCATTACCCGGTGCGTCATTTCCTTTTCCTGTTACTTTTAATTGCATCCCATCAACAACTCCAGCCGGAATCTTGATCGATACGGTTTCTTCAGTAGAAAGCATCCCCTGTGCATCGGCGTTGGCAGGCTTTTTATCAATTACCTGTCCGCTTCCTCCACAAGTACTACAAGTGGCAGAAGTCTGCATACGTCCAAGAATAGTATTTTGGATTCGCGTAACCTGACCATTTCCATTACATGTTCCACATGTATTATAGGTGGTGCCTTGAGCTACTTTCTTGCGTTTTACCTTTATTTTTTTCTCAACACCATTAGCGATTTCTTCAAGAGTCAATTTTACTCTGATTCGTAAATTACTTCCCTTGATGGTACGACGACCACCGCCACCACCAAAACCACTGAATCCGCCAAAAGCTCCGCCAAAAATATCTCCAAACTGACTGAAGATATCATCCATATTCATACCTCCGCCGCCAAATCCTCCAGCTCCTTCAAATGCCTGATGTCCATATTGATCATATCGAGCCTTCTTATTAGGGTCGCTTAACACTTCATAGGCTTCAGCGGCCTTTTTAAAAAGTTCTTCTGATTTGGTGTCACCGGGATTTTTATCGGGATGATATTCGAGGGCTTTTCTACGATATGCTTTCTTAATTTCAGCAGCAGTAGCGTTCTTAGTGATCCCTAATAACTCGTAATAATCTTCTTTCATACTATTATTGTCCTATTACTACTTTAGGGTAGCGTATTATTTTATCTCCTAATGCATATCCCTTTTCAACAACATCAATAATTTTTCCTTTTAACTTATTTGAAGGAGCAGGGATTTGAGTTATTGCTTCGTGCTTTTCGGCGTCAAAAGTATCTCCTTGCTTGGTCTCCAAAACCTGAAGTCCTTTCGCTTTAAGAGTCTCAATTAATTTATTCTGAATTAAACCGACACCTTCGAACAGACTATCATCATCAGATTTTTTAATTTCTTTAAGCGCTCTTTCAAAATCATCGAGAACAGGGAGCATCGAGACCATTACATCCTGGCTCGCAGTTTTAAATAATTCAATACGCTCTCGCCCTGTTCGTTTTTTATAATTTTCGAACTCTGCAAATAAGCGCAAGTAGCGATCCTTTTCATTTTTCAATTCAATTTGAGTGCTTTCTAATGCATCCACTGTTTCTTCCATCGCTACCTCATTTTCCTGATTTATTTCTTCTTGAGAATTCATCTCATCTACCAAATGGTCATTATTATCTTTCTTGCTCATAAACGCGTAAACTTTTCTGTTTTTTTGAAGGAAGCAAAAGTACTGCCATTTCTTGTAAAATGTCAAAATGTCACTTTATTATTTTAATACAAATTTAAGATGAAATCAATTTGTGTATTGATATTTTTGCGCACACTAACATTTATAAAATAAATAATGAAAAACTACATTTTAAATATTGCTTGTCTGGTATTAGTTACTATTGGTACCGTATCATGTAATGAGAAGACAAAAGATAATGCATTAAACGAAGTTGGAGAAGTTGCAGTAGCAACCAGTAATGCAACCGCTTATACTGTTGACACCTCAAAATCAAAAATATTATGGAAAGGTGAAAAACCAACAGGAAGTCACAATGGTACTATAAAAATTGCCTCAGGTACTGTATCTGCCATTAATAACGATATTCAAGCCGGAAATTTCACAATCGATATGAAATCCATTGATAGTGAAGATTTAGAAGGTAAGAAAAAGGAAAACCTTGAAGCACATTTAATGGGAACAGTAGAAGGCAAGGAAGGTGATTTTTTCAATGTAAATACCTATCCGAATTCTACTTTTGAGTTAACAAGTGTAGAAGATGGCGACGGACAAGTTACTGTAAAAGGAAATCTTACCATTAAAGATAAAACCAATGCAATTGAGTTTCCAGCGACAGTTTCGTTCTCGGGAGATACTATGATTTTAAAAAGTAATTCTTTTATCATTGATAGAACGAAGTGGGATGTAAACTATGGCTCAAAATCGATTTTTGATAATCTTGGAGACAAATTCATTTCAGACGAAATAGAATTGGTTGTTGAGCTTCATGCGAGCAAGTAATTACAGGTAATTATTAGACTATAGGCGGCCAATGGCCGCCTATTTTGTTTTCAGCAAATTATCTAAGGCTGCATCTAAATTATAATACTGAAATGTGTAGCCTTGTTGCTCAATTTTTCTTGCACTTACTAATTGGCCCTCAGTAACCAAAACAGCCATTTCGCCTAAAATCATTTTCATTAGAAAAGTCGGGATATTAGGCATCCAGAAAGGCACCTCCAATTTTTCTGCTATCTGCTTGTTTAGCTTCTGATTAGTTACTGGATTAGGAGCAACTGCGTTATACACACCTTCCAACTGATTTTTCAAGATAAAATAGTAAATACCGGCAATGTCATCTATATGTATCCATGATAGCCATTGCTGCCCGCTCCCAATCGCAGCCCCAAGTCCTAATTTTATTGGTTTAACAA
>CBDUGY010000077.1:0-14143 GCA_965367015.1 uncultured Ulvibacter sp. | reverse complement strand
ACCCACATTTGCAAAGAAAATTAAAGAAACCCATCAATTTCCGTTACGCCCGAAAAAGCTAGAAATCCTGCAGATCAATGTTGGTTATATGTGTAATCAGGTTTGTGAACACTGCCATGTTGATGCCGGTCCCGATCGCACTGAGATCATGACGATGGAAACTATGAAACAATGTTTGGAGGTGATTAAGAATACCGGAGCACATACTCTAGACCTCACCGGCGGAGCCCCGGAAATGAATCCGAATTTTAGATGGTTTGTTGATGAGGCAAGCAAAGCGGGCATTAAAGATTTTATTGTTAGAAGCAATTTGACCATTATTCGCGCTAATAAAAAGTATTACGATCTACCCGAATTTTTCAAAGCACACAACGTACACGTAGTAAGTTCCATGCCTCATTGGACACGTGGCAAAACTGATAAACAAAGAGGTGATGGTGTTTTTGACAAATCGATTAAGGCACTGCAAGAACTTAATGCTGTTGGCTACGGGATGCCAGGAAGCAGTTTGCGTCTAGATCTTGTTTACAATCCGAATGGTGCTTACCTCCCGGGAGATCAGGCTGCAATGGAAAAGGATTTCAAAAAAGGATTGATGGATGACTTTGGAATCAATTTTCACAACCTGTTTACGATTACTAACCTTCCTATCGCCCGATTCCTTGATTATTTGATCGCTTCTGAAAATTATGAAGACTATATGTATCAGCTAGTGGATGCGTACAACCCTGCAGCTGTAGAAAATGTTATGTGCACTAATACAATTTCAGTTAGCTGGGACGGATGGTTATACGATTGCGATTTTAACCAGATGTTGGGTTTAAAAGTTGCGAGCAAAGTAAAACATATTAATGACTACAACGAGGATCTCTTGAACGATAGGAATATATTAACGTCACAACATTGTTATGGCTGCACAGCCGGCGCCGGAAGTAGCTGTCAAGGTTCAGTGGCGTAGCATAAACAGCTCCTTTCTTTTATGAAAATTAACTTTCTCTTCATATTTATTATTTTTCTAACGGCTAATGCAAGCGCCCAAAAGTCTTTGGACATGCTCCTGGAAATTTATAATACCAGAAGTGTGCCTTACGTTTCGGTGGAAGGTCTAAGGATGCTTCAGGTAAATGAAGATGTGGTATTATTAGATGCCCGAGAAACTGAAGAATATGAGGTTAGTCATATCAAATCAGCAAAATTTGTGGGTTTTAATAATTTTTCTTCAGAAGAGGTGTCGGCAAAATTAAAAGATAAAGACACTCCTATTGTCGTTTACTGTTCTCTCGGAATCCGTTCCGAACAAATTGGAGAAAAGCTTCAGAAGGCAGGCTATACAAATGTGAAGAATCTCTATGGAGGTATTTTCGAATGGAAAAATAAGGGATACCAAGTTGTAGATACTGAAGGAAATAATACCGAAAAAGTACATGCATTCTCTAGATTATGGGGAAGATGGCTGACAAATGGAGAGAAAGTATATGAGTAAAGATTTATTAATCATATTCACAAGAAATCCAGAACTGGGTAAATGCAAGACTCGCCTGGCTGCGACTGTTGGAGATGTTGCTGCGTTAGAAATTTACAAGTTTCTCCTTAACCATACGGTTGCGATAACCAAGGATTTAGCTGTTGAAAAGCAAGTACATTACAGTATAAAAGTGCGTGAAAATGATATTTGGAATGAGGCCATATTCAAAAAAAAAGTACAGAGAGGAGACGATCTTGGAGCAAGAATGCAATTTGCTTTTGAAGAAGGCTTTGATGAAGGATTTGAAAGAATTATTATTATAGGAAGTGATATGTACGATCTTAACGGCAATGATATTCACGCAGCATTTTCGGCGCTGGAAAACCACAATTTTGTAATTGGTCCCGCAGAGGATGGTGGCTACTATTTACTGGGAATGACCAAAATGAAAAGAGAACTTTTCAGAAATAAAACCTGGGGAACCAATACGGTCCTCCACGACACAATCTGTGATCTTGCTGATGAGAGTGTCGAAAAATTGCCTATTCGTAATGATATCGATTATTATGAGGACATTAAAGGGCTTAAAGTTTTCGATCAATTTATAGATAAAATTTCAAATTGACATGAGTAAATTTATAAAGCAATCTGCCGATTTTTTGCGCCAACGAGGTTTTGAGACACCCGAAATTGGAATAATCTTAGGCACCGGCTTGGGGCAGATTTTAGAGAATATCAAGGTAATAGCAGAAATAAGTTATAACCATATTCCCAACTTTCCAACCGCCACCGTAGAATTCCATAAAGGAAAACTGATCTATGGAACTCTCTCAAATAAAAAAGTAATAGTAATGCAAGGGCGATTCCATCTTTACGAAGGATATTCATTACGTGATGTTACTTTCCCTGTGCGGGTAATGCGGGAATTAGGTATACAAAAACTATTAGTGAGCAATGCTTCTGGAGCCATTAACAAAAGCTTCAAAAAAGGAGAAATTATGCTGATTGACGATCATATAAATTTGCAGGGTGGTTCACCTTTGGCCTATAAGGGCATCGAAAAGCTGGGTGAACGATTTGTAGATATGAGTGCACCTTACGACTTAGAAATGAATTCCAAGATCGAAGAGATCGCCAAAAAACACAAAATTAAATTACACAAGGGAGTTTATGCCAGTGTGGTAGGACCACAATTGGAAACCCGCGCCGAATACAGATATCTCAAAATTATAGGTGCCGATGCAGTTGGAATGAGCACTGTACCGGAGGTTATCGTTGCGAATCACCTGGGGCTTCGGGTTTCAGCCTTATCAGTACTAACAGATGAATGTGATCCCGATGATTTAAAACCTGTAGATATTCCCGAGATTATCGCGATGGCTGGAAAAGCAGAACCTGATATGATCACAGTTTTCACAGAATTGATAAAAGAATTATAACTGCGGAAAGCTGAAATTTAAAAAACTTGCCCTAAACTGATATTTGTTATCGGTGGGCTAAATACCAAATATTAAAGCTATGAGTTATCTAGATACTACACACGACGTTTACAAAGAAGCAGCACTGACTCCTGATGTCGGACTCTGTTGTACTACCAATCCAATTTGGGAGTTACCGGGCCTAAAGATTCCTAAAATAATGCAGGAAATGAATTATGGGTGCGGAAGTACGGTAAACGCACGAGACCTTACCAATAATCCCAAGACTCTTTACGTGGGTGTTGGCGGAGGCATGGAGCTATTACAATTCTCCTATTTCAATCGTCAAAAAGGAGGAGTTATTGGTATTGATGTTGTTGATGAAATGCTCGAAGCGTCTCGTAAAAACTTTAAAGTGGCAGAAGAAATGAATTCATGGTTTAAAAGTGACTTTGTGGATTTAAAAAAAGGTGATGCCTTACATCTACCTGTTGATGACAATTCAATTGATGTTGCAGCACAAAATTGTCTCTTTAATATTTTTAAGGCTGAAGACCTTAAAAAAGCGATTGAAGAAATGTATCGTGTACTAAAACCACACGGACGCTTAGTTATGAGCGATCCAACTTGCGAACAACCTATGAACGAAACATTGCGAAATGACGCGCGTCTTAGGGCTTTGTGTTTAAGTGGGAGCTTACCCATTGCCGAATACGTGAAAGCGCTCACCGATGTTGGCTTTGGCACCATCGAGATCCGAGCTCGCAAACCATACAGAATCCTTGATCCGAAGAATTATCCAACCCATGAATTAATCTACATCGAATCCATTGAAGTAGCTGCGATAAAAGATCCGATGCCCGAAGATGGTCCGTGTGTCTTTACCGGAAAAGCGGCAATATATTATGGGGAAGATGATTATTTTGATGATAAACTAGGTCACATTCTGCTCAAAAATCAACCTCTGGCAATTTGTGATAAAACTGCAGGCGCCCTTAAAAGTTTAGGCAGGGACGACATTTATTTCAGTGAATCTACTTTTCATTACGATGGTGGTGGTTGTTGTTAAAGCAATAAGACTTTATTTTTTTAAAATCTGATGAATTTTATTTGCTTACGGTATTGAACTCAAACCCACTAAACTATGATTTTTGTATTACTCTTTGTTGCTGCATGTTTTCTCGCTTATAGCAATGGTGCTAATGACAATTTTAAGGGTGTAGCCACACTCTTCGGGAGTGGTACGACGAATTATAAAAAAGCGATAAGCTGGGCCACGGTAACTACCTTTGCAGGTTCTATTGCCGCCATATTTTTGGCAGAAGCACTGGTTAAAAACTTTTCCGGAAAAGGATTGGTGCCCGACGATTTAATTCAGAATCCTTCCTTCGCGATCTCTATCGCCTTTGGAGCAGCACTAACGGTATATTTAGCGACAAAAATCGGGATGCCGATTTCTACAACACATGCCTTAGTTGGAGGTTTGTTCGGCGCAGGCGTGATGGCTATTGGTGCCGATTTCAATTTTATAAAACTCGGAAAGGTATTTTTAATCCCCTTGATTTTGAGTCCGTTAATGGCTGCAATTCTCAGTTTACTTGTCTATTTAATTTTCAGATCTTTCAGAAAAAAATTAGGAGTTACAAAAAAGAGCTGTATTTGTGTTTCTGAAAAGCAACCTGCAACTACGTTTCAAAACTCAACTCTTACCATGGATGCCGCTTCAACGGTAGAAATTACTCGTTGTAAAAAAGGATGTGGAGATACCTATGATGGTCGTATTTTAGGCATTACATCACAAAAAGTTCTAGACTCCTTACACTTCATAAGTGCCGGTGTTGTAAGTTTCGCCAGAGGTCTCAACGATACCCCAAAAATAGTAGGTCTCTTACTTATAATTAATATGATCGATATTAAATGGGGAATGATCGCTGTTGCCATCACGATGGCCGCAGGAGGACTTCTAAATGCCAAGAAGGTGGGAATTACAATGAGCAAAAAAATTACGCCCATGAATCATGGTCAGGGCTTTACAGCAAATATGATAACTGGTCTCTTGGTTACAACTGCTAGTATTCATGGTTTACCGGTCTCTACTACGCATGTTTCTGTAGGTTCTATTTTTGGAATAGGAACCGTAACCAAAAAAGCTGATGTTAAAATGATAACCAAAATATTACTTTCATGGGTGTTAACCCTTCCCATTGCTGCCTTGGCGAGCGGATTTATCTTTTTGTTATTAGAGAATTTAGTTTAATATTCATAATTGTGTCATGTTCTCGATTTCATATTTCTGTTTTAAGTTTTTCTGTCCCAGGTCGTAGAGACTCCCTATTTTATTTCAATTATCCTAAAATTATTAGGTATTTAGCGATGTACTATTAGTACTACTAAAACCTTATTATATCATACCACTCCATCGTTGAGAAGTAAATATGATTATGCGGTATTTTAATATTAGTTTTGTGAAATTAGTTAAAATTTCAACCGACTAAGTTCTAGGCAAAAAGAAATGGAAAAGTATTTAGACATATTTAAAGAATCATATTCCGGATATTGGAATTACTTGCTAAAGGAAATTACAAGTTTTCATTGGGACAATTATTTCTACGGACTAATAATTGTTTCATTGGTCGTTTGGTTTCTGGAAATTACCTTTCCGTGGCGAAAAGATCAAAAGATATTCAGAAAGGATTTTTTTCTGGACACATTCTATATGTTCTTTAATTTTTTTCTTCTGAATTTAATTGTACTGATATTTCTCTCGAATACCGCCGAAGCATTATTTAATGATCTTCTATCACTGGTGAATCTAAAAGTTTCGAATTTTGAATTATTCGATATTGATGCGCTACCCTATGGATTAGGGCTTGTGGTATTCTTCCTTGTTTCAGACTTTGTTCAATGGAATACACATCGTTTGCTACACCGTGTTCCGTTTCTTTGGAATTTTCACAAAGTTCATCACTCGGTAAAGGAAATGGGCTTTGCCGCTCATCTACGATATCACTGGATGGAACCCATCGTATATAAATCGCTTCTGTACATTCCAATTGCAATTATTGGTGGTTTTGACGCTCAGGATGTTGCGATTGTTCACTTCTTTGCGCTAACTGTTGGGCATTTAAATCACGCGAATCTGGGCTGGGACTACGGGTTCTTAAAATATATTTTTAATAATCCTAAGATGCATATTTGGCATCACGCTAAAGTTTTACCAAAACACGCCAAATACGGTGTTAATTATGGTTTAACATTAAGTGTTTGGGATTATCTTTTTAAAACAGATCATGTCCCTTACGATGGGCGCGATATTGAGATCGGATTTCATGGAGACGAACTCTTTCCGAAGGGGTTTGTAGAGCAGGAAATTTATCCTTTGAAAACTAAAAAGGAATCTACTTCGTAGATATTAGACACAGAAATTAATACTATACATATGAATTACATTGCAAAAATTGCCACTTTACTAATTTTACTCGCAACTATTTACAGTTGTAATTTACTTTCGGCAGCAGGAATTAGTAGTCAGGGACAACCCACAAAGGAAGTTCCTGAGAAATTAACTTCTACCACAGCTAATTCGAAAGTAAACATTGATCATTCCGGCTGGGATAGGCTGCTAAAAAAATATGTTGATAATGAAGGAATGGTTGATTATAAGGGGTTCAAAAAAGATAGCGAAGAACTAAATGCTTATTTGAATATGCTTTCTGCTAAAGAACCAAATGATGATTGGAGCGTTCAGGAATTATTAGCTTATTATATCAATATTTATAACGCCTATACGGTAGATCTAATAATTGATAACTACCCGGTTAAGAGCATAAAGGATATCGACGGACCTTGGACAAAAGGAATTGTACCTATAGGTAATAATAAATTGTCGCTCGGAGGTATTGAAAACGGAATCCTACGAAAAATGAACGAACCAAGAATACATTTCGCAATTAATTGTGCTTCTATTTCCTGCCCGAAATTATTGAATGAAGCGTTCACTGCGTCTAAAATTAATGAACAGTTAGATAAGGCCGCCAGTGCCTTTATTAATAGTGATAAAAATGATATTTCAGCCGATAGTCCAAAATTATCCTCTATTTTCGATTGGTACAAAAAAGATTTCGTTGTAAGTGGCCAACAAAATGTAATAGGTTATATCAACAAATTTAGTACGACTAAAATCGAACCAACTGTTACTATAGAATATAAAGATTATAACTGGAACTTGAACGAGCAACAATAGTTAAATTTTGATTTAGAATATTGTTGAAATTATGATAAAGAAGATTACCATATGATTTCAATTATCATTCCGGTACTGAACGAATCGAGCATGATTGGTAGGTTATTGGAACATCTTTCAGAAAATTCGACAGCTGAAGATATTTCCGAAATACTAGTGATTGACGGTGGCAGCAATGATGGCACTCAAAACATTGTTAAAACAATTGCTGAAGATGCTAAAACTGATATCGTACTCATTGATTCTGAAAAAGGGAGAGCTAAACAAATGAATCTAGGCGCTGCTAAAGCGAAAGGATCAATATTATATTTTCTTCATGCCGATACCTTTCCGCCTACTAATTTTGATAAAAAAATTATTTCAGAAATTAAACAGGGCAACCTCTATGGTTGTTTCCGAATGAATTTTGATCAACCACAGTTTATTCTGAAAGTGTCGCAATGGTTTACGCGATTTAACTACAAATTTTGTAGAGGAGGCGATCAATCTCTTTATGTATCCAATGAAATTTTCGTAAAACTTGGGGGTTATGATGAAAGTTATACTGTATATGAAGACTGTGAATTTATCAACAGACTTTATAAACATGGGAAATTCACGGTGATTAATGACTATGTTACTACTTCCGCTAGAAGATACGATAATAACGGAACCTGGAAATTACAGTATCATTTTGCAGTTATACATCTGAAAAAATGGTTTGGATCATCTCCAGAGAACCTCTACAATTACTACAAACGCAATATCACTATTTTGTAGGAATTTAACTTCATACCTATTTTATTTCTATTAATTCTAAATTTTATCATTATATCTATTTGATTATCAGGTATTTATAAGTATTCTCCCAATAATATTGCCATATATCGGTTAAAAATGTATTTCATCGAAAAGTTTTTCACTTTATCGATATAAAATGCCCTTAATCGTATTTTATTGATTCATAACATCTTAAGGTTAAAATTTAGTTTTTTACATACTGAATATGTTTTATGTTTGCCTTGTAGGAAAATTCTTAATGCCCCTTAATTTTTTTCTAACGCTGACATTTAGATAAAGCTTATCGGGCATTTTAGATTTCTCTTTTTAAAATTAAATTTTGAAAATATGAAAGCCCCAAAATATTCATTAAAAAATTTAGTTGTTATTGGTCTTCTAGCATTTGGAACAACAAGTGCTCAAGTAGGAATTGGAACAACGAATCCGCAAGGAGCCCTCGATATCTCCAGCGCTAACGGAGGTCTAGTTATACCTAGAAATAATCTCTTAAGTATAAATGACCTTACAACTGTGGTGTCCGATCCTTTTTCGGGCCCGGTAAGAGGTACAATTATTTACAATCAAGGATTAAATATTACCGAAGGGTTCTATGTATTTAATGGTACTATCTGGCAACTTCTTAATGATACCGACACAAATACTTATTTAGGATCTAATGATCAAACCCTCACAGGAAACAGAGAAATTTCGTTAGGCAATTATAATCTTAATTTTAATATCAATAATTCCGGATCCAATCGTGTATCTCTAGACGACGATTATTTCGCACTCTCCAGAGATCGAGGTAATTCGAACGACGGATTAGTAAGTACTCGTAATGGTTTGGCATTTAATATTGATAGTAACAACAACAATTCGAATGATAACGAATACTTTTCCTGGGGACAGGATGGTGCACCGGGTCAAGGAACTAATGATGGTAATTACGACGAATTAATGCGATTAAATTCAACCGGACTAGGAATTGGTACCGATCCTGATTACGCACTACATGTTGTAGAAACAACAGCTAACGTAAACATCGCAAAATTTGAATCGCCAGAATTCCCAATGTTTGCCGGTTTTATTATTGAAGATACGGGTGGAAACAATACCGCTCGATTCGCAATAACTCCTGGAAACATTGCAAATAATAGTGGTGCGGCATTGGCCGGAGTTCCTGCAAATAACGCGAATGGAAGAAACTCAGTTACTTTCGATGTAGAAGGGTCAACTTATGATGTCTATACTTTTATGGAGGGAGTGATTCGTCCCGGATTCGATAACTTAACGTCTCTCGGAGCACCTAATCATAGGTTTACAAATTTATATTTAGTGAACAATCCGGTGGTGACTTCAGATATTCGTTTAAAAGATAATATAACTGAAACAACATACGGTTTAGATACTGTTATGCAAATTACACCGGTATCATACGAACTTATTGACGATGAGACTAATAAAGTACATTTAGGATTTAAGGCGCAGCAAATACAAGAACTTATTCCGGAAGTAGTAAATACAGCCCCCGACACCGGAATGTTAAGTATGGCATACGCAGAATTAATTCCGGTTCTAACAAAAGCTATTCAGGAATTAAATGACAAGCTTGATAATGTTATCCGTGAAAATGAAAGCCTTCGTGCAGAAAATCAAGCTATCGTAAACAAAATTTCAAGAATAGAATAGTTTAAAGCCCCCACATAGTCATAAAAGTGAAGCATGTTTGAGCTTAATTTTATGATTTCTTAAACATAGTAATATAGGTATTGATTGTACTTTTAAAGTAAAATCAATACCTATGACTATTTTTGAGGCCATCCGAAAGGACCATGATATCCAACGAGAACTTTGTGACAAATTAGTAAAAACCGAAGGAGACACAAAAACCAGAAAGCAGCTGTTCGATGCTTTAAAATACGAATTAGATATTCATGCGATTGCAGAAGAACGCCACTTCTATTCACCATTGATTCATAACGACATGATGCAAGAGCACGCCCGTCACGGCATCGCGGAACACCATGAGATGGACGAATTGGTGGAGAAACTGGAAAAAACAGAAATGGATTCTCCTGCCTGGTTGGTGTATGCCAAGCAATTATGCGACAAGGTAAAGCATCATCTGGAAGATGAAGAACATACCTTTTTTCAATTGGCAGGTAAGGTCTATACTGAATCTCAAAAAACTGAACTCGCTAAAAAATATAGAGCAGCGATGAAAGAAAAGCGTTAATTATCGCGATAAACTACTCTGATTACATCCTCAACAGGTTTATTTTGTGGCGTAAATTGTGAGTCTTCGGGACCCCCTACTTTCGAATGATTTATAAACCATTTCCATACGAAACCACCGGCAAACCAGTCCTGTGCCCAAATTTCATCATATAGTGCCTGCATCGTATTTATCTGTGCCTCAAGATTAACAGAAGTTAAGGTATGATCACTCACCCAAGGTTCCTTCCCGGAAAAATCGACACTTCGGTAACCATACTCGGTGAATAGAATAGGTTTGAGTTCTTTTTCTGAAACTTCCTTCATTTCAACAATCCATTTTTGCCACCCTTCTTTGCATTCTTCCAACGTTGGTGTCCGCTTTTCAGCCACCGGAAAATATGCATCTACTCCAATATAATTCAGTTCACTCCAAAATGGTACGCGTTTATATTCATCCCAGTTCGCCGCATACGTCAGCTCGCCCTTATAAATTGCCTCTATTTCGGCAATGAGCTCGAACCAATATTCAGGACGATGTATTATGAATTGTTCTAATTCGGTTCCAATACAAAAAATATCAACATCCGCTTCCGATGCTAATGAAGCATATTCTAAAATAAAACTGCTATAAGCCTTTTCGAAATCTTTCCAATCTTCTTCAGATTTCATCTTTAAATTTCCGGTATATTCTCCACGCCAAACCCAAATTTGTGGTTTTACCATCACCTTGATACCATTATTATGCAACATCTCGATATATTGCTTTGCTCCTGATCTCGTTTCACCGAACCATTGTCTATTAGTATTGTGTATTATTTCGGGATGATCGAGATTTTTGATAAATCCAAATGGCATGATCGCGGCGAAGTTGGCATTCAATTTAACCACCGGGTCTATGTGCGTTTGTGAAAGTGTATCGCGAGATGCTACAAAACTAACTCCATTTATTTTATTAGCTTTAGTAGCAACTGCTGCACCACCCTGAGCACAGCCTGAGGAAAGTGTGCTACAAAATATAATTGCGATATATCCAAAAATAAATTTCATCAATGATTAATTTCTGAGAAAAATACAACTATTTTCTAAAGCTAGCGTAAAGATTTGTGCTTCCGCTACCTGACGGTCACTGCGAGAGTGAACATCAGGTGGGAAGACTCTTTACTTTAAAGCCTTTATTTCGAATTTAGACGCCAATCGTAACTGTAGTAAGTTACTTTTACATCTGAAGATATTTTTTGCTTGCGATATGCGTTTAAAAAATCAATTTCTGAATTTCCGTTTGCAACAAAATCGGTTTTATACCATTTAAATATTTCAGAAAGTTCAACAGAATTAGCAGTAACCTTAATAAAAGAACTATTGTTTAACGCCTTTATTGTTTGAGTCTGTAAAGAAGTTTCTAAAGTATCTGGTCTATACGCTTTAGAAATTAAGGGTGGGCAGCCTTTAGCGCCACAAACTAACACAAAATGAAATCGTGGTTCATTAAATTTTGCCCGCAACATCTTATTTTCAATATCATTTAAAGTAATTGAAATACCTCCTAAATTATATTTTACTGTGTCGAAAAAACCATCTTTGTCTAAAGGTGATGAAATAGGATAATTATCTACAATCCCTTTGATCACAGCAAGATTGTAAGCGTTAATCCAAAAAGCCTTGTAGCTATTTACTTCGGAAGTGCTTACAGACACACTTTTTACTTTTTCCAATAGCAAATTTAGTTTTTCAGGATTTGCATGTAATGCTTTGTAGTCTACCTTTCCGTCTGAAACATAGGACGCAAAAAAAGCATCAGCTTCATCAAAGAAAGCAGAAACATTTTGTGAGAATACTTCAGTTTTACTAAAGCAAAACCCTATAATTATCAATACAACGATTCTTTTCATTATTCCTATTTAACTTTTACATAGTCGCTCGTCTTTCAGAAGAACTTACAAAAGAGCAGTATAAATTTTTGTCAAAACGATATTAATGTACAATTAATATACATTTGATATGTAATGTTATTAACTTTAGTAACGACATACTAGTCAACCAACCAAAAATATGGAACACATTGTTATTATTGGAAATGGAATTTCAGGAGTCACAGCTGCTCGTCATATCCGAAAACTTTCAGACAAAAAAATTACTATAGTATCTTCCGAAACAGATCATTTCTTTTCAAGAACCGCCTTAATGTATATTTATATGGGGCACATGAAATACGAGCATACTAAGCCTTACGAAGATTATTTCTGGAAAAAAAATGACATCAATCTAAAACGCGGATATGTAGCCAGAATCGAAACTAAATCTAAAGAGATCGTCTTCTCCAACAGCGAGCGTATGAAATTTGATAAACTCATAATCGCGGTTGGTTCAAAATCAAACAAATTCGGCTGGCCCGGGCAGGATCTCAAAGGTGTTCAAGGACTGTATTCTTACCAAGATCTGGAATTGCTAGAGAAATATGCTCCGAACAACGAAGTGTGTAAAAGAGCTGTGATTGTTGGCGGCGGACTTATTGGTATCGAACTCGCCGAAATGCTCAGTACTCGCAAAATTCCTGTTACATTTTTAGTGCGTGAGAGTAGTTTTTGGAATATCGTGCTGCCTAAGGGTGAAAGCGAAATGCTAAATCGACATATAAAAAGTCATCATATAGACCTGCGGCTTTCCAATAATTTAAAGGAAATAATTTCAGATGAGAAGGGACGTGTTAAGTCTATAATAATTGAAGAAACAGGAGAAGAAATTGCCTGTGAAATAGTAGGGCTCACCGCCGGGGTGAGTCCAAATGTTGATTTTTTAAAAGATAGTGGTATTGAGCTGGGGAGGGGTGTAAAAGTTAATCGGTTTTTAGAGACAAACATAGACAATATTTATTCTATTGGCGACTGTGCAGAACAACATGAGGCCATTGGAAATCGTCGACCTATAGAAGCTGTATGGTACACTGGACGGATGATGGGCGAAACGGTTGCCCAAACCATTTGTGGCAATAAACTGGAATACAATCCCGGAAATTGGTTTAATAGCGCCAAGTTTTTTGACATAGAATATCAAACCTATGGTTGGGTATTTAGCGATCAAAATAAAAAGGAGTATGAAGCACACTTTCATTGGAAGCATGACGATGATAAAAAGTGTATAACCATGGCCTTTCACAAAGACACAAACGAATTTCTGGGAATTAATACCTTCGGAATACGAATGAAACATGAGGTTTTAGACCGCTGGCTTACCGAAAAAAGAACAGCAGACTTCGTGATTAACAATTTATCTGAAGCGAACTTCGACCCCGAATTTTATAAAACATTCGAACAGCAAATACTAGCTTCCTATTCTAACCAATCTGTAAACGCATAAATTATGAGCACCGTACAAAGAGACATGTCATTAACCGGGCAGCCGCCTGCAAGCATCAATCTAACCCAAAAGATTGGGACTTTTATTGGAATGTTCGGTTTAGCTATTATTCTCCTTGCCGGTTTCAATATCGATTTTCCGCATAAAGGAATATGGCTATTCATAGCTTTAGCATCAATTACCGGGGGTATCCTCCTGTTTGCTAAAGGGGCTTATGCGGCTAAACAAGAAGGTATAAAAAATGACGGAGTCTGGTTTAAATCTATGTCTAGTCGAGGATATCTTGCCTGGATTAGCGGTATATCACTCACCGGCTTTTATATCGTTCTGTATTTTTTTCCACAGTTTTTAGGTTTAGTAAATGACGGAGAAAACACCGGAGTAATTTCACTTTTCGATCCGCTTAGCAGAATACTTAGTGGTAACCCCGCCAGCCAGTGGTTTGTGTATGGTACCTTATATACTGTTGCCATCCTAGCCTTCGGAATTAAATTTATTTGGAAATATCGTCATAACCGATATGAACGTATCCGAACCATAAGTGTAATGTTCTTTCAAACATCCTTCGCCTTCCTGATTCCTGAATTTATGGCTCGTTTGAATAGCGATTCTTTTAACCTACCTTATTACGACTTAAAAAATATCTGGCCGCTAAACTATTACAACTTCGAACAATATCGGGTAGAC
>CBDUGY010000076.1:0-14328 GCA_965367015.1 uncultured Ulvibacter sp. | reverse complement strand
GTAACGGTGAATTTAGCCCGGGAAAGCGTGACATCGCGATCTTCTAAAGGTTGCCTCATGACTTCCAGAACACCACGTTTAAATTCCGGTAATTCATCTAAGAATAACACCCCGTTATGTGCCAAAGAAATTTCTCCCGGTTGTGGATAAGTCCCTCCACCAACCAAAGCTACATCAGAAATGGTGTGATGCGGACTTCTAAAGGGCCGTGAGGTCATAATACCACCCTTTTCCATTGTTCGACCCGCTACGCTATGAATCTTAGTAGTTTCCAGAGATTCTTGCAATGTCATAGGTGGTAGAA
Source organism: uncultured Ulvibacter sp. (assembly GCA_965367015.1). GTDB lineage: Bacteria > Bacteroidota > Bacteroidia > Flavobacteriales > Flavobacteriaceae > CAXBES01. Next base: position 14,024 of record CBDUGY010000076.1, on the reverse strand, counting down.
TACTCGGTAACCGCTTTGCTAGCATGGTTTTACCCGAACCCGGAGGACCGATAAGTATAATATTATGACCCCCGGCAGCGGCAATCTCCATACAGCGTTTTATAGATTCCTGCCCTTTGACATCACAAAAATCGAATTCAGGGTTTTCAAGATGTTCGTAAAATTCGGCTTCCATATCTACAATGGTTTGCTCTAAAGCAATCCCTTCCGAAAAAAAATCGATCACTTCTTTGATAGAATCGGCGCCAAACACTTCAAGACCTTCAACAATTGCAGCTTCTTTTGCATTTTGCTGTGGAAGAATAAATCCCTTAAAACCTTCTTCTTTCGCTTTTATGGCAATAGGAAGTGCTCCTCGAATTGGCTGTAAACTACCATCGAGTGATAATTCACCCATAATTACATAATCATCTAATGAATGTTTGGTTTCGATCTGCTCTGTGGCAACCAGCACTCCCATTGCTAATGTTAAGTCGTAAGCAGATCCTTCCTTCCGAAGATCGGCGGGAGACATATTTAAGATCAGCTTCTTTCCGGGAATTCTAAAGCCGTTATTCTGTAAGGCTGCGGCGATACGGAAATTACTCTCTTTAATGGCACTATCGGGCAATCCAACGAGATGATACCCAATTCCTATATCGACATTAACTTCAACTGTGATGGTGGTGGCTTCAACTCCGAAGACGGCGCTCCCATATACTTTTGTGAGCATATTTTATAAGATTGGGAGGAGTTGAATTAGTTATGAAGATACTTATTATTTTTCAAATAAGAGTAATAACCGATAATGGCAGTCTTCTAGATCGTGTATTTAAGGTAAATATGCAATGGCCGGATGTTCGGTCGCTTCATATCTGTGAATTGCATTTACAACAGATGAGATTGATGTTTGTACATCTCGATGCCTCGATGTTTGCGCATCATTTGGTCCCCATGGATTATTAAAGAAAATAACCCGTCGATTTGTATCAATTCCTGTGACAACTACAGCATGTTTCCCAGTTGTTGGTGTACTTACATTAGGACCATAAGAAAATGCACCACAATGATGACTTAATATAAATGGTCCCGACGTATCTAAAATATAAGAGATTTTGTCAACATCTGAGACACTTCGTGTAGGTCTATATACTCTCCGCATGGTAGCTCCTTGTTCTCCTATTGGAACAACGCGTTGTATGACTCCAGTTCTTGAATTATGTCGAATGTCATTTAGGCGTTTAAGAGTAAAGCCCCAAGCTCGTAAATTACGATCGACAGCTGCAGCCGAATCTACATTTTGTATCGACGAATCTCTAGGGTCTCCTTCCCCATAAGGGCTGTCTTGCAAGCTTATACCACGTTTAAATTGCATGATCATCATGGCGCAAGCCACCCAACATACGGGACTAGATACTTGTCCTACCATCTCAACACTATGTCGTATGCGCGTCATAAATTATTCAATTTCGAACGCGAAGTTCGCGTTCTGCTTCTTTAAGGTATTGTTTACATTCGTCGAGTGCCTCCTTGTATTCTTCTATAGTACTCTCTGCATCTCGTAGTGCATGAAGTTTATCTTTAGCACCTTGAAGTTCAACATATAGGTCAACGATACTGGTATGCATATCGTATAAATATGTTGAGTCTTTGGTAGGAATGGTCTTTTGCAAATCTACCAGTTTAGCACTTATAAGCGACTTCTGATAAGCGGTATTCTGTCCCGGAACATCTAAAGAATCGATCATTCCCTTGATATTCTGCATTTCTCCAAAAAAACCATTCTGAAATTCCATTTCACTTTTTACTAGTTTGGCTTGTTCTCTAAGCAATTCATTTTCCTTTGCCGGGACTCTAAAGTTAAAATACACAGCGATCACAATCATCGCGACCGTCGCTAAAAAAAGACCTAAAAACTTTAAAAAACTGTTTCTTCTTTCTTTACTATTCTTTGGTTTCATACAATTGGCAATTAAGACTGGTTATGATTAATCGAGAAGGAAACTTCTTCTGCCTTTTACTTCGGTATTTTCTACTACTTCTTCCTTCACAAAAATTCCTGAATCTGATTTCTTACCTATATAATCGAGCTCATTTAATTTTTTGAATAAGGACAGCATTAATTTGGTAAACGATGAAACCTTAACCAGTGCTGCGTTAATATCGGTATGGACGTATTCTAATTCAATGGTATCGACCAGTACATTTTCGAATGCACCTTGATTGAGATCGCACCAATCTGTAAGATAATTCAGAAAGTCTTCTTTTCCTGTACCAACATAAATATCAAGATTACTTTTGATGACTCTGGCGAGATTCACCAATTTTGATATCATCATCACAGGGGGTTCGTACTTATCTTTAAATCTGTATTCTGAAATAGTGGCGTTCAAATAATGCATTACTTGTTTAGAAAGAGATAACGCTCTCTGAGCAAGGTCATTTTTTTGTTTTTTCTGATGAATCTTCTGAATGATATGAATCGAAAAGGCCTCTATTTGGTTTAAAAAAGCGCCAACCTCGTTATACGTAAAAATAAGGTCGGGATGGCTCTGAATTGATCTACAAGGCGGAATGAAATCCTGATCTACAGTAGGTTTTCCGTCTTCCAGAATAACCTTACCAATGGTTATATGATGTAGCCCTAATTCTTGATTGGTAATTTCACTTTTAGGGAGTATGTCTAATTTATATTCTGAAATTACATTTGGATGTCTGGGTGGCTCTTCTTCGGGATCGGCATTTCCCACCGGTACTCTTTTGAACGGATTTACGGTGAGGACGATAAACCACTCTGTTTCATCCTTATTGATAGTATATTGATGTTTCAAGATATATCCTGTCCCCTCTAAAAGATTCGTCGTATCACTTGAAATATCAATCTGGTACCCGCCTAAGGTTATTGCTCGACAACTATTCAATACTACTTCAATCGTCGATTGTCCGTCGACAGATATAGTAAGATCGATCGATTCATCTTGATCTGAATATTTAGGCAGTAATCCGAAACTATTAGGCGTAATGTTTTTCTGTTCAGATTTTTTCAGCATTGCCAAAACTGCATTCTCCATCTCAATGAAATGATCTTTATTGATCTTCATCCCATCTATCCAATTGACTCTATGGTAACTATTATTCTTAGGTTCCATTTATAATTATTTATTGTTCAAAAGCTACCGCTTTTAAACCATTTATAGCTTCATAAAATAATGAAGCAGCATATATTCTTAAATTAATCGATTAAAATAACCCCGATTTTTTATAATCTATAGTTACATTCTTAATACAGTTTGAACCTTTATCTCTGAAAAGATTTAAGCTCTTTATCTTAATCTTCTTACCTTTAATTTTTTCACAGAAAACTAGAAAGGTTGTGTTCTTACCATTTACAACAATAGGAATATTTATGTTTCCGCAGAAATACTCGGTAAAAGCTTGTGGTGTAGACTTTTCTTGAGATACCAAAAGTACTTTCAACCCAAAATTACTTTCATTAATATAGGGTGTGACAGATGGTTTGCTGGCTTGTTCTTCCTTTTGGGTAACTACTTCGCTTGGTTTACTCTTAATATTCCAGCCCGGTTCACGTTTAGGTACTTCTATCTCAGTTATTCTGGTTTTCACTCCCTTCTTAGGTACAACATTGATCTTCTTTTTGGTAATATAATTGAGATCACCATTTACAACTAATGACACTGTTTTTAGCCCTGGTTCTTCATAAACGTATTCCGCATTTCTGGTTTTGGCATTGATGCTAGCAGTTTCACCAAATCTCCAGTCCCATGTATCGGCGTTTTCTGTTTCATCCTTCACATTTAAAGTTTCGCCCACGACAATAGTCTCCGGAAGTGTAAATACCGGGAATTTTGTAGAATCAATTAAAATCAGTTTTTCTTTGATAACCACAGTCTCTGTCCTTTCACAAGTATTATTTACCAGAAGTCTCACCTTATATTCTCCCTCTTCTTTGAAGATGTGCAAAGGCTCCTTTTGATATGAGCCCGTTGAGTTATCACCAAAATCCCAGTTCCAGTCCTCGGCACCTTCAGTCTTATCTCTGAATTTCACCATCTCACCCGCTCTAAACTCTTTGGCGTCTGAGGTAAATATAACTTCGTCACAGGGAGCATATTTTGAATATCTAAAAGCTAACGTAACCGCTGAAATGAGAAATGCTCCAATAAATAGATAAATCACTGACGTATCTAAATTCCTCCTCATATTATTTCCTGAACTCATGGTAATTATTTTAAAAGCATTCCTTTTTTTGATCGAATGCGCTATATTTCAGACTAAAATAGTCAATTAATTTAGTATTTTTATTTTATATGGAAATACATTTATAGAGTTTTTTTCTAAAAAGTACATCAAATTACTCGTAATCGAATCCCATTCTTCTTCTTCAGTATTGATTTGATTATTAGGCGACAAGATAATATCGATACATTGAATCATACCGGTATTAACACCAATGCCTTTATCGTACCCACGTTTAACCTCCACCGAAGTTATCTTATTTCCAAACAATTCATAACATAAGGCTTTTACATCTTCCTTTGTCACGATTCGATCACGCGAAAGTAGAGACCTTCTGTATGAGTTCAATCGATCCTTCATGGTGAGGTCATCTTTACCACCATGTGTAGTAGCCATTAGATAAGATGTTCCGCGTTTCACTCCTACTCCTTTATAAATATTGAGATCACTTCCTGTCTTGATATTATTTCCGGCATCTCCATTGGTAGTCCAAAATTCTACCAATAGGTTCTCATTAGTCTTAAATGGTTTTAGTACGACGTAATTCGTTTGTGTCACTTCGCTGGAAGCTTCGGAAACTTTCTTTTCCAAAAGTGCAATTAGCTGATTTAATCCTTTAAGGTTTTTATGTAAAAAATCGTTATTCAGAAATGAAAATGACGCACTTTCATCTTTTAATAATTCAATCAGATAAACGATGTACTCCTGTGCTTTGCGTTTATCCAGTTTCCCAACATTGTCGCTTCTCATAACGAAGGTCCCCTTATCTATATTAGAATTATCCTTACTTCGCGCCTTGTAAATTTCTCCATCAGTGTTGCTAATGGATTTTACGTCAAAGAACAAATCCTCCGTTTTAATGGGAATTATATTGATGTATTCTTTAAGCTGATAAGTAAAACTATTGAGCTCTTTGTTAAGAACAGGAAAAGAATTTAGTGAAACGTGCACATTAGCGAGAACAGAATCACTAATTATTCTGGGAAAAACGACCTTGATCCATTTAATATCGTTATCAGCCTTTATCTTATTTTGAGTCATAAAGTCTTGAATTTCATTAAATTCAGACTTTTTTAGTCCCATTTTCCTGTCTGCAGATTTAATTGTTACATAATGTCTTTTGTACCCATTACTAATTTCCTGACCCGTAGTAGTAATCTTGTTTGAGACATTCTCGAAAATGTTCTTAAGATTAATTTCCTGACTATTGTCGCTATTGTAAAAACCCTCCGTTACCTCTAGTGGGCCTTCTTCAGTAAACCACTGTGTATTTCTTAGATGATGATAAAAGAGCTCCTTATTATCGGCATCTTGTAACTCAAAGTAAAAAGATACATCCTGCAAGGAAATGGATTTACGTTCGCTCCCAATCCCTAAGTATAATGTGGAAGGTAAGAAATTAGCATTCTTAACATTATTTCCAACGAGTTGTTTATTTTTCTTGTCCTGAAGTTCAACAAAACTTTTTCCACAAGCGAGAAATTGAATTCTCGCATCGACAAGTTTGAAATCTTGAATAGGCGAAAAATAGATGTTTTTGTAACGTATGGAAGTATTATTATAAGTTTCTTGCTTTCTGTACTCAAAGAGATACTCAGGTTTTACAATACATGATGCTTCAATAGGTTCGGCGTACAAAATAGACTTGGCAGGCTTTGGCCCATTCGCCGTTTCGGGCGTCATTAATTGAATTAATTTTTCTGTAATACGAGTTTGAGATTCATCTACTTCTCCCGAAATTTTTTCAATTTCTGAAGCACAAGCTGAAATTAGTAAAGAAACGATAGGGTCGAATGACATTTCAATTTCATTAGGTGCAACTCCCCACATAGCCGCTGCCTTTTTAATCATTCTATTCTTTATCTCTTCTTTGGAATTGTCTTTCATTCTATTTGTATGATAGTGGTCCTATATAGAAATACTCCACATACGTGAATACCTCATTTGTTTTAATCACTTTTCCTTTAATGCGTATATCGATACGTTTTTTAATCCTGTTAGAGGTTGTATGACCCGTTAATTCTTCTTGCTTTATTCTTACATCCACCCTGAGTTCATGTAGTCTTTTCTCATGAAGTGAAAGTGAGTCATACAATGAGTCCTGAATAAGTGTTCGCAGTTTTGTTGTACTTTTTAGATTGTCAAAATCTATTATCCAAATTGAACATCCGAAGCTCTCATCAAAGGTACATTCGCCAAAATATGAGGTGTTTATAAGATGAATGTAATGAGATATAGATTCATTTAGATTGCACTTTTCATGCTCTCTGCTCGTTATAAGATGTTGTGCATTTATGGGAAGTGTATAATAATTATTATTCATATCCTTCGAAATAGTAATCCCTTAATAATAGGTAAGTGATGGTTGAAAAAAAGCATTTAATAAACTTATCAATGTAAATATAGTAATATTACACATCTTATTGGAAGTCCCTTCTCATTAGCTAAAACATTTTTTTATTTCTTTTTAAAATCGGTACTTCATTTTTAGTACCTTTATAATTCCCAAATTATTCTTATAAAACCTGCAAACCAAACAAATTGATTATGAGGAAGGTAATTACATCCTTTTTATTCTTTTGCATTTGCTTCATCTCTTTCTCCCAGAGCTCAACCTTTACCGGATCTGTAGTTGAGGAAGAAACACTCACTGAAATAGACAATGCAATTGTTGCAATTGAGGGAACTACATTAGCCCAAAAAACTATGTCGGATGGAACATTTACATTTAATGAAAAAATTCCTTCAGGAGAGCATATAGTAACGGTTACTAAGGACGGTTATGAAGTGAAGCTGTTTCTTATAAATGTAGTCGACGGTAGAAAAGTAGCGGTAAATCAAATTGAAGTGTCCCTTACTAAAGACGAGAAAAAAAGAAGAAAAAAGATTGAAAAATCGCTTAGCAAGGAAGAAAAGAATAGAGAAAAGGAACGGGAAGCAAAAATTAAAGATGCTAAGAAGGAACTGGAGCGACGTGAAAAAAGACTTGCAAAAGAAGCGAAAAAGTTAAAGAAAAAGAACAAAGATGTTATAGTGAGTTATGATGATGTCGAAAATGGGTCGGAAGAGAATGAATCGATTACCCTTGACATTATCGATGAAATATCGCCATTGCAAGAAAAATATGCAGCCATACTGGGCGTTACCCCGGAAGAAATAACAAATTTTAAGTTATATGAGTTTATTGACGAATGGATGGGGACTCCTTACTTAATGGGGGGTGCAAATAAAGAAGGGATCGACTGCTCTTCCTTCTCTCAGCGTTTATTCACTTCGGTATTTGGTTTATATATTGAACGAACCGCTGAAAAGCAATTTAATTCGAAGTATTCAGACAAATTTACTGATAAAAGTTTCCTAATTGAAGGCGATCTGCTCTTCTTTAAAGGGGTGGGTGATTACAGCAATAATATTAGTCATGTAGGAATATACCTCGGAAACAACAAATTTGTTAATTCAACTTCTAGAAGGGGTACAAGTGGCGTTTCCGGAGTAAAAATCAGTGATCTGTCGGAAGCTTTTTGGACGAGTCGTTTTGTTTCAGCAGGAAGGCGAATTAATAATAATTAGTTCTAAATTTTTCTGCATGGATACCGAAACGCTCGAAAATATATTTGCCGAACTCATTGGCGTATATGAAAATCTGAAAGCAGAAGTGATTATTGCTGAAATTCAGGAAAACTCTGAAATAACGGCTGATGATTTCGTTATTGCCAACAAAAGTACTTTTTCCAGACCTTACCGAAGAGATATAATTGACGTTGACAATTTACTGAATGACAATATGTTAACGCTAAATTTGTCGCGAAATGGTCTTTACGACACATTACCGGAAGGCTTATTTCATGCTCCTCAAAGTGAAAAGGCAGGGAGTTCCTTTAGCGCCTATCGACAGACGGTAAAACAACAGGAACAAGATACCCGCTCTTTTTTTGCGCCTATAGAAAATGAATTTTTTCTCCAACGTTTACGAATTGAATGTAATGAAAGAGCGCTGCTGGATAATTTTTATAATTTAAACGATGAGTTTTTAATCGATTTTTGGAATATTGACAAAAGAATACCTGAAGACTACATCCTAAAGTTGATTAAACTATTACCGCATTCATATAAAATAGCCGGGGATATTGAATTAACTCGATTGAGTTTAGAGAAAATTTTGGGAGAGCAAGTATCTATGAGAAAGACCTATTCGGACAATAAGGGGATTTCTGCTGAAAAAAAAGGGGTAAATAACGAACTTCATTTAGGTGTAGATTCGGTACTTTTGAGCGATAAAAATGAGGTTTTAAGTCCGATTTTAGAAGTTACTATTGGGCCAATTTCAGAAAAAAAGATAAATAATTATTTAAAAAAGGACGGAGTTTTAAAATTTATTAATACTTTTTACGATTATTTCGTCCCCATGGAAATAGAAGTTATTACAAAAATTACAGTTGATAATGAGGTGGGATTCTTATTAGATCAAGAAAAAAGTCCGATAATGGGCATTTCCACTCAAATATAGTATATAACAATGGGTTCGGTAGGCAATATTGCAAATGGTGAAATTTTTAAGCTGAGTATAGGCTTAATTATTGTTAGTACCCTCATTATGATGTTGGTCACCAAATTGCGAAAGTTGTTTACCAAGAATAAAAAAAAAGCTATACTCTACGCCCTTTTAATCTTAATTACCTTTGCGTTAACTGGATTGTTAAGTTCAAGTAAGGTACTTAACGACACTCCGCTAAATAGTTATTTTGGTTTTCAATTTATATTTTTGCTATTAGGTATTCTACACTTATATATACTTCGAAAATATTTTCCTTCCCTCTCCGATGATAAGTCCGAATTTTGGCCGGAATTTCTCTTTACAATGGCTTATGCGATCTTGGGACTGATTGCTTTTCTTCAGGTAGTGAACAGGTTTCGCTCGCCCTTTAGTTATTTATTTATGTCGTCCGCGATACTTTTTGTACTACCAACTCTGTTTTACAAAATGTATGAATTCGCCATGCAAATTGCCTTACCTATTTACGACAGTTGGACATTCCCACTCAATAAGGATATAAAAGATCCGACAAAAGAAGAATTAACTAATCCGAGAGTTATCAGCTTCGAATTTAAGAAGAACAAGGACGAAAGCGACATTACTAATTTTAGAGTAAAAGCGCCTCAAGCTATGGAGTTTGGAAAGCTGTTCTATTTCTTTATAATTGATTATAACGAAAGACACCCGGAGGGTAAAATTGAATTTCTCGAAGAAAAAACCAATCAACCTAGTGAATGGGTATTTCACTTTAAGCCCAATTGGTGGAGCCCAATTAAACATGTTAACTTCACACATACCGTTGCGGGAAATAATATTAAAGAAGATACTGTAATTATCTGTAGACGGGTTGATAGTTAATAAAAGGATCTTTTATATCTGCAGCAATCTTAGGTCAAATAATAGCGGCAATTGCTATTAATCACAAACTTACCTTTTTCGAGCACTAGAATTATTCAACGTAGAAGTTGAATGGTTTAATTCTTTCCGACAGCAATTTACTGGGAAAATGCTGTTTAAATTGTCACAACCAACAATTTTCAGCAATTAATGAAAGGTTCTGATTTTGAGTATGTTAAGCGAATTACTTCAACTTTACAAAATAATAATGTTTAATTTTTAAAAAATTTCTCCAAAAATAGGGTAACAAAAGATAACTAAAATGTATTTCATCTTAGAAACGAAACTATTAATCTATTCATTTTAAGAAAATTACGGGTTTTCTTGTTTGTCTTAGCATAGTTCCATAATTTTAATTCATACATATTTTTATATATATAGATATCTTTTTTTTTATTAATTAAATTTTATTATTATGAGTTTTAAAGCAAAACTAAAAGTAGGCGGAAATGAGTATAATGTGCTCAGCTGCTCTTACGAATTGCATCAAGAAACAGATGCAACAGGAAGACCTTCTTCAATCACTCGAGGAGGTAAAATTAGACTAACCGTAGAATCTACGGCAGATACTAGCCTATCTGATTGGATGTTCAACAACTTCGAACGAAGAGATGGATCCATCGTATTCTTGAAGAGAGATACGGAAGCTACTTCAAAAGAACTTAAGTTCACAGAAGGTTATATGGTTAAATATCATGAAGGCTTTGATTCTACTGGCAAAAACCCCATGTCAGAATCTTTTGTCATTTCTGCTAAATCAATCGGCATTGGAAATGGAGAACACGTAAATGACTGGGTGTAACAACACTTGAGGCATCTTACAGAATCTATTCAACTAAGGGGGTGAAAACTAACACTCCCTTATTTGTCTGTTCTTAACTTAACACAATATACCATGTCATTCTTAGCAAAATTAACAATCGAAGATGTAGAGATGAATGTTTTGGAATGCTCATTTGAGTTTATTCAAAGTATTGATTCAAATGGACGCCCTAACGGAAGACCAAGGGGTGGGCTCATCAGTTTACTTATAGAATCTACAAATAGCACCGACTTTTTATCGTGGATGATTAGTACAGGCGACTATAAAGATGGAGAGATCGTTTTTTATAAACGCGATATCATGTCTAGCAATAAAACACTACACTTTCACGATGCGTTTTGTGTTGGATACTTAGAACAATTCAACGCAGAAAATTCTGTACCAATGAGAACGAAACTCACACTGTCGGCAAGGGTCATGGGGGTTAACAGTACAGAATATGTAAATACTTGGGACTCACATTTCTAAATAAAAAGTCATGGCGTTACTTTCAAAAACATCAATATTTATTGCGGGGAAAGAGGTTCCTTCCTTTAAAAAACTATATCTGGATCAACAAATTGCAGAACACCATACGCTGGAGATTTTTTTCAGAATGGATATGTTCGAAAAGGAAGATGCAAGTCTAGGAGAGAAAAGTAAGGAGTTTTTAGGTGAGACTGTCGCCATACAAACTGTTTCCATTTCAGAAAAATCAAAACTTGGTAAATTAGAATTCAAAGGTATTATAACCGAAGTAAAGATAGTAAAGGCTGAAAATGTTGATTTGGGTGACGAAATTGTAATTGTTGCAAAAAGCCCGACTATTAAAGCCGATGATGCTTCCCACTACGATTCTTTCAATGAAATGCAACTAGATGCTATTGTAAATACAGCTCTAAATTCTTATAATCTTGACACCGACGTTAACACTAAGTATTCAGATGTTATAGATTACACGGTACAGCATGATGAAAGCTGCTTTAACTTTGTTCGGAGGTTGGCCTCACAATATGGTGAATGGATTTACTACAACGGCGACAAATTAGTTTTTGGAAAACCTGAAAGTGAAAAAACTACACTAACATATAGTAAGGACTTAGTTGAATATACATTAAGCTTAATGCCTATTCCGCGAAAAATAAATTTCTTTTCAAACGATTATCTTACCGATAGCATTGAAGAAATTGATACTGTGCCGAAACCCTCCGGCTCGGCTTTCGACGGTTTCGTTGATGACGTCTCACAAAATCTATACAACGTCCAAACAAATTCTTGGACTAGTAATAATAATAGCACCGCTGCGGGAAGACAGTTAAAGACTAAAGTTGAGTCTCAACAACAAGGTCTTGCGATCAACCAGGTGAAATTAACTGGTATAAGTGGTAACCCCGGTGTAAAATTGGGTAACTTAATTGAAATTGACGATGAGATATTTAGAGTGATTGATGTTAGACATAGTGTTGATAGTAACGGAGAGTATCAAAATGATTTCGAAGCTATTTCCGGTAGCCATGACGCATATCCGTTAACCGATATCAACGCCTTTCCCAGAAGTATGAGCCAGGTAGGTATTGTTAAAGAGAATAGTGATCCCGAAGGATTGGGTAGAGTAAAAGTGCAATTCCCTTGGCAAAAGAAAAAGAATAAAATGACTTGTTGGATGCGGGTTGTCTCTATGCAGGCAGGCGGCAGTGGCGGTATGTATCGAATTCCTCATAAAAACGATGAGGTTATAGTAGATTTTGAAAACGGCAATGCCGAAATACCTTATACCTCTGGTTCTGTATACAACTCCAATTCTAGACCTCCTGCAGGTAGTTCAGATACTAATAATTATTTCACTATATGGCAAGTTGGGCTGTGTTTGATCAAAATAAATGAAGGAGATGGAAGTATAACGATTGTAGATAAATCAAAAAGTGAAATTACCTTTAATGGCGACGGAGACATAACTATAAATGCAACGGCCAATATAAACCTGATAGCACTGGATGGAGAAGTAAATATAAATTCACCTACAATTAATATAGGTTCTGAATCTCAAGTTCCTGATCTTACAAATATTCACGGTCGGACGATTCATATTCATGCCTCTCAGCTATTAGATCTTAAAAGCGATTTAGACTTAAAAGCTGCAGGAACCAAAACTGAAGTTTCGGGGGTTGCCACAACAGATATTAAGGGAACAAAAGTGTCGGTAGCTGGAACCGCAATGACTGAAATAAAAGGAGGAATCGTAAAAATGAATTGATATGAAAAACACAAAATGCATTACGTTTCAAAAAGAATTGAAGCACGGACACCAATTAGTGATTGAAGATCATGAAAATAGTGAGGCTATAAAACTGACGAATTCCTTCGGAAGAGCCTTATTTTCCATTACTTTCTCAGAAGATGGTACAACTTTAAATGTTGCAGCTGAAAATATTCACTTTGCAGCTGCAAAGAATATAAAAATTTCAGCTGAAAATGTGGATATTGAAAGCAGAAACGATACTAAAATATCAAGTCAGGGCGATTATAAAAATTATACAAAGGGAGATACAATGATGCTTTCTGAAGGAGAAAAACTGGATATCGCCAAAATTCAAACCATAAAATCTGATTTGGGTAATGTGGATATAGTGGCAAATGATGATGTAACTTTAAAAGGCGAACGGGTAAAGCTCAATTAATATGGAATTCTACAATGAGACTCCATTTAGTACACTAACACATCGTACTACCATTGGCGAAGAGAATATCGCAATGTCGGCACAATGCAGAGTGGTGTTTGATTTGGATATTCAGGGTAATGGAAAAATCAGCGAAATCCAGGATTGGGAGTTGAAAGATAACTATTGGGAAAGTGACTTCGGTCCAATGGACAAGGATGACGTGTATGTTAGAGGCGGCGTAGATATTCTGCTCTTTGGGCATGCAAAAGCCCCAAGAGGTAAGTCAATTAATAAAACACAAGTCGTTGTTAGCCATAACGAACAAATCGTTCACAAAGTAAATGTTTATGGAAGAAGAATTTGGAATTCAGTTTTGGGGATTCTTTCAATAAGTAATCCCGAACCATTCGAAAGTATGCCACTAACACTGCGAAATGCATATGGGGGATCAACTAATTGGGATGGACTTGAAATTCCGTATCCATCCAATCCTTATGGCAAAGGATATTATTATAAAAAAGCAGATGCGATTGGTAATGAATTACCCAATATTGAACATGTTGATGATCCAATAACCAAATGGAAAAGTTGGCAGGAACCGGCTGGCTTAGGATCATTTCCGATTCTTCCACTGAAAGCAAAACATCATATGGTTTTGGAAGAAGACAACTCAAAAATCAAACAGATAGAGGATCGGTTTTTCAATTCTGCTTTTCCTCAAATGATAATCGATTCAATAAAGCCCGATGATGTGGTTTCAGCAACCAATGTGACCGAAAATGGAATTTTCAAATTCATTATTCCAAAGTTACCTTTAGAAGTTGAAATAAAAATTGGAGAAGTTAAAGAAAAGAGAGCCATGAAAATCGAGCAAGTTGGTTTACTCCCTGACTCG
>CBDUGY010000075.1:0-14404 GCA_965367015.1 uncultured Ulvibacter sp. | reverse complement strand
TGAATGTATAATCCTTTAATATGTTAAATTTTTCTGAGTACATTGTAAGTCTACCTGATGAGAAAGAATCGAAATCTACATCTTTGAGCAAAAAGAGGGCGAATATAATGGCAAATGGCAGAAAAGAAATAATTTTTGCATATGCATGTTTGAAAAAAACATTTGTATGGTAAAGCATTATACTAACAAAGAGCAGATAGAAAAGAATAGCAGTCCGAACATTATAACCAACTATTAAAAAACCCAATGAGAAAAACATGAAACCATATAGTAACCAATAGTTCTTTTTTATTAACATGGCAATAGCAATGAATACTACTACTAAAACATAATTATGGGTATGAATCCCACCAAAATAAACGGGCCACCGAAAAGCTCCACGATTGTGAGTTACATCGAATATTAATAAACCGATCAATGATAAGAAAAGCAAGTATATTATGAAAAAAACCACTATTCGTTTCAAGTTTAATTCTGTTCTCTTAGATTGTATCACAATCACTATAAATAAATAAATGGGAGAACAAATTTTTAATGAAAAATTAAGCGATTGTAAAATGCCTATATCGTTATAAATTGAAGTCCCAATATTGAGAGCATATAGTACGAATGTGAGTGAAAAAGGGATTATTAATGAGCCCCACTTGCTTATATTTGACAGTATAAAAAACAACATTAGGGGTATTAGAATATATTCTATATACTCTTGAAATTTTTCCGGAAGGTGTAGAAAATTGTATTTGTTAATATTTGGTGTTAGATGTCTTAGCCACCATCCATTTTCTACGTTGAGATATGAAAACGTAAATTTTAAGACAATCAGAGACAAGATTGCGTAAAAAAGCACTGTGAAGAAATCCGTCCTTTTAGTAACCATCTATTCTAGATTAAATTTATTAAGTTCATATTTATCATTATATGGATGGATGTCATTATAGTTTTCTATGCTTAATTTTTCTACTTCATTTGTATTTAGTGTTCTTTCGAAAAGCACTAAATTTCTAATGTTGCCTTGAAATTGATATTTAAAACTTTTATCTTCTTCGAGAATTCCTAAGTATATGGTATTGATATTAATTTCTGTTTCCCTTAAATCTACATATTCTGCGTAAAGTTCGGAATTCAAATAGACTTCCAATTTGTTTGAAGTAATATTGGCTGAAAAGAAATAATATTTACCCAATTCCAATTGAAATAAATCATAGTACTCTCGTGACCCACCATTCTGATAGTTATAATCTTTAGCCCATAGATTGTTCGTATTAATTTTTCCTGTAAGTCTATAACCGGCAATCCAGAAATTAATACATTTTCGTTCGTAATGGAAATCACGAATCGAGAACAACATTTGTTCTTTTCTAGGATCATCTCCAGTAAATTTAAACCAAAAGCTAATGTTAAAACCTTTATTCAAATTTAAATCGAGTGAGTCTATTTTAACAAAGGCTGGGAAATTTTGGTATTCGAATCCTACTCCCATATTAGAATAATTAATATTTTGTTGATAAAGCCCTTCGTCTTTTATCAAAGAAAAAGAATGTATCCTATCTTCAAGATTTAATACCGTTCGATTTGTTTCCTTTCTCACCTCTGAACAAGCAATCACAACAAAGAAGAAAGAAATTAATAATTTAGTCATTTGCTTGTAGATTTATGAATCACATTTGTATCCCATGTCATTAAAACCAGTAATAATAGAATATAAATAATTATTCCCCAAGACCGTTCAAATAAAGATTCGGTTAAATTTGCAACAAAAAAGCACCCAGTCAAAAAAAATAAAAAAAATGATTTTTTATAATAGACAATCTTAAAAAGGGTCCCAAACAATAGAATAAAGGTTATACCTCCCAAAATACCATAAGTGCTTAAATATTCCATGAATTGATTATGAGCATTATAGTTGTTGTTATAAGCCTCACTATCCCGATTTATATAGAATTGTTCCTTTCGATACTTATCTTCACTTGCCGTTCCAGGACCTAAAATAGGAAACTTTTTAAACACCTCGTAGGACGCATCGAGTCTGTCGAATCTGCTGTCTTTTTTACTAAATATTGTTTCAGTTTCAAATACATTGACACTTTTAAAAAACCGGTCTCTCAGATAGTTTTTCTCGATCAGAAATGCATAACTACTCAATGCAAGTACAATACCCACAAAAACAATTAAAATCAAAATCTTCTTTGTTATCAGTAAGTAGACGATTCCAAAAAATATAAAGCAGAAAATAGCATTTCTTGCCATAAGGTTGAACAGAAATAAAGTTAATATAAGAATAGCTATATACAGCATCCATTTTCGGATATTCAGTAAGGAGAGATCTATTGCGAGGACACAAAAACCAATCGAGATATTAACAAATAAGGCCAAATATGGCGAATGAATACCAATGTTATCCGCTAAATTATGAGAAGCATATTCCGGAGATAATAAAGCAAAAATAGATTGATTATATTGTAAAATCTCCAGGATAGCGATGCCCCAGCATAATAGTGCGGCTATGACACTTCCTAAAACTAGCGCAGACAATATAAACAAGATAATCTCGCTAAAATATTTTGAGTTAATTACTACATATATAGATATGAATAAAAGGGGGATAAGTCTTCCTAAGTCTTTAAAGCCATCATCAAGATGAGATGAGTAAGTAAGCCCTATTAGTAGAAGAGCTATCGGAATATTAAATATAAGTATAAGTATTTTATACTTAGCTAATATACTTAGTTGATTTTTACTGAAATTGGTTAATGTGTAAATCCCAAATAGTATAATAAAAATAGTAAGAAATAAATTATTGAAAAAAAGGCTTAGAGGTAAAAAGAAAAACGACAGAATAAGACTTAGCTTGCTCATATTCATGAACAAGGAGTTAAATTTTTTTGGCAGCGTGATCATAGATGTAACGAGTCCTTAATTTTCTTCGAAATGTAGTTTTATCGCTAATATGGCTGTAACAACTGCGAATTTGTTTCTAAATTCGAAAATATTATTATTATAAATTTTAATTAGATCTTCTTTTAATTCTGTATCTAAATAATCCGGAATATTCTCCGCACTTACGATATGATCAAAAGTATCTATAATAACGGGGAACTTTTTAAGCCATTGTCCATAAGGGTTCATGCTTTCATAATTCAGATTGAAATATTTCTTGCCGCCATTAATATATTTCTTAAACATTTTACCATAAATAATCTTAAATTTTGAATTAGGCCTCATATCTATTTTATCCCACGAATAGTCTAGTGCCCTTGGATGGTGTTTCTTTAACCAATCAAAATAAATCATTTGGTTTGTTTTATAACTCGAAGGAAGTGAAATACAAAAATTAATAAGTTCTTGGTTAAAAAATGGTGAGTTGTTATCTATTGAATCGTTTAAACTACGGTCTCCATAGATTGTAGCATTGATCATTCGTTGTTCGTAAGAGAACAATTCATATCCCAGAGTATCATACTTTTTTAAAATTTCGGGAAGAGATTCTATTTTATCAAGGAGGTTGTCATCAGAAATAAATCCGGTATAGCCAATTTTACCTCGGTTTTTATGAAAATTAAAATTATCCCGGGCAAATGAACCGAAAAGTACATCACCAATTTGTCCTGTATGCATCGTCGAGTAATTCTTGAGGTTAAAGCTTTTAACGGTAGAGGAGGTGTGGGCAGAGCTATGGTACATTATTAAGCCGTCATTTGGCTTAATGTAATTCTCCATAATGTCATCTATTAGATACAGTGGATTGTCTAATTGACGCTGAAAGTGATTTAATTTTTCACCTCTGGCAATTGCTCTAGCATACTTAATGTCTTTTGAATTTGACTGTCCAAAGGTAATTGATTTTATATTGTCGAATCCCAAATCCTTAGCAATCACCACATTCGTACGAGCATCCATTCCACCACTTAAAAGGGAAATATGTTTATGAGCTCCGTTCTTTAAATCATGACTCCAATTCTTATAAACACTGTATTCCATAAGCGTATTTATTGAGTCAATTGCTTCGGTATAGGATACTGATTTCTTCTCTTTAGAATAATTCCGAATATTCTCAATGCATATGCTATACTGAATAAAATCGAAAGTTAAGATAGAGCCATAGGAAAGTTTTTTAACTTCCTTTATGTAGGTGTGATCTTCAAGTAGGAAACCATATAATGCCATCATGTAAACTGCATCTCTATCTATTGAATAATTGATTTTTTCTTTCTGAAAAAGTTTAGATATCGATCTTAATTCAGATGAAAAAACAAAACCTACGCTCTTATTATAATAGTAAAAAATGTTCTTTGTTGAAAGATGGTCATTGAAAACAAATAATTTCCCTTTCTTTTTGTCATAGATAAAACCAGAATATGTGCCTTTTAACTTGCTTAAAAATGTAGTACCATTTTCCAGGTATTGTTTGAAAAAATTATCTATTGAATTGATTTCATCACTCAAGTTAATTCCTTCAAAACACAATATAATATCATTTCTTTGCTCAATAAATCGATCTTGATTAAGTTTATTTAGTACAGAACGACCAACAACACCTTCATTGGTAGGCAATTCATTTTTAATAAGGAGTGGGTCATTGAATAAATCATAGAATTTATCAACTTTCTTATCCTTCAGAAAAACACCATAAATACCAGCCATATTAATTATTTATAGAACTTATTTAAAATTACTCTCTGAATAATATATCGAATAGTTAGACTAATAAAACTTGCTATCGCAATTCCGATGATTGAATAATATTGATACAAAAAGTAACTCAATAATATGTTTAAGACTAATGCGAAAATGTTCACTGCCAAATTTTGCTTAAAAAGTTTATTAATAACCAATAATGAGCCATATAAAGGTGATAAAGATTGAACAAACTTCGCTGCAAGAATAATCACAAAGGCAAGAAAGAATCCCTTATAATCTATATACAAGGTATTTACTAGCAACAAATATGCAAATAGGAGTAAAATTGTTGCAATACCTGATAGGAGCACGATTCTCCTATTGAGCACACTAACATGCGAAAAATTGTTTTTTAGTTTCTCAATATCAACCTGCACTAAAGTTAATGGAATCAATAGCAACATGTTTGCAACATTTAGAGCGAAGCTATAATTTGCAATTTCGATATTTGCGTTTTCAGAAATTACTTTAATGATAAAAATATCGGTATACAAAAACATCATGTTCGCAAAGTTACTTACAACGAGTGTAAACGAACTGAATAGCAACCTTTTAAATAACTTCCAATACTTTTTAATTTTTCGCAGGACTAATTTTTGCCGAAACAACTGATAACCAATATAGATTGCAGCAATAGGAAAAAGTGCATAACTAACAACAACATATGCCATTCCGGTCACATCGAAATAATAAATGGAAACAAAAACGACCGCATAAAAAAGCGCCGAGATAATAATCTTATATACGGAAGCATAATTACTTCCCTCCTTCACTAAAAGATATGCAGGAGTAATTCCTCCGTTAAAAAAGAGGGCATAAAAAACAAATGGGATTAATAAAAAGAGCCAGTTAAAAATTCCTAAAAAAATGATAGAAATAATGGCCACAAAAAGCACGAATAAGGTGCCTAGAAGAAAAAAGTACTGTTTGCTTTCTTTGCTTCTAGTATAACTTATGATAAGCGCCGGAAAACCAAAGGCAAATACCGAAGACCCTACCTCTATAAGCTTTTTATAATATTCTAAGTAATGTGCTGCAAAAAAGAGAACGGCGTACTCTAACGCTCTAGTGGCAACAATTGAGCCGCCATAGATTAGATAGTTTTTATGTAGAAGGGCTTTTATCAATATCTATTTTAAAATTATTTTAAAACTAACTCTTCAAAAATAATAGAGCTGATAATTATTTTATTTCCAATAACTCCTGTGTAGCCAGCCCTATTATAAAGGAATAACTCTATTCTTTTGATGTTTTTTATTTTGGTGCTAAAATTAACAGTTATTTCTCCATCTTCTTGATTTAGGTTGAAATCAAATTTGTCAAAATTCCACCCCTTGATTTTACTCTTCTCGTTTACATACCCCATTTCAGCAGCATCAGGAATAATGGAAAGAGAAAGGTTGTATTTGTCAAGATTATTTATATTGTAGTTTAGAGTATCTAACTTAATTGTCAATTTATGACTTCTATTCTTTCTAATGATTTCTGCTCTTTCTACGAAGATATCATTAGTTAACGCATTTTGAATCGTCTGCATATATACTTCTGTCTTTCCTATTTTGTATATGTCTTCAAAATTTGAATAATTATCCTTAAAATCTTTAAAAAGAATGGTTTCTTCGCTATTCAAAATATCATACTCTTTGATTAAATAATCGGCAAAAAACTTACTGGCTTTTGTTCCTCCATTCAGATTCAAATGTTGATTATCCATAAAATCATTTAAAGTAAGATCCATCGCTTCATAATGGTCATTAAAATTTAAATAATCAACATTAATCGATTTGCAAAAACTGTTAAGTTCGTCATAAAATGAGTAATTTCCATAAGGTGCTCGTATTTCCGGTGCCGACACAATTAACACGTCAATATTTTTATTTCTTGCCAGTTTAACAAAGTCTGTTAGATGTTTTTTGGCCGTTTCACTTATTAATTTTACCGATGGGTCTCTATTGGGTACTTTGGTGTTAAAGTCTTCAAGTCTCATCTTTTCATCTTCATTGTCCATAACCTTATAATGACCCCTATATCCGTAACTCAGAAAAAAATTAGCACTCACTTCTGGAACTCTTCGAGACAGATTAGTAAAATTTTGTTCATTCCATTTGGAATGATTCCGTAGTATTGGAAACATAGCACTTGCGTATTCAGAAGGTTCATAAAGGTCTATTATTCCCTGTAATTTGGATAAAGAAAAATTTGAAACGCGGTCTAATGCGTCAAGTTGGTATCCCTTATCAGCTTCTGAGGTAATTTTTTTAAGGGTACCATCGAAAACATCTAGGATGATCAATTTCGGTGAAGTATATTTTAATGACTCCTCTAAAAGCATATCGGTTAGTGAAATATTTAATGATGGAGAACCTAAGTTATAACTACTTTCTTTTGTGACATTACTTATTATCAATGGATTAAAAGTAGTATAGCAATGGGAACTTCCAAACATTAAAATGTCCAAATTGGTCTTTTTTGATATTTTCTTAAAATCTTCAAGAACATTGATATTGACGTTATAAGGAGTAAACACTTTGTTTAAATAAAAATACATACCTAAGAATAGGACAATAAAAACAAGCATGGATAGCAATCTCCTTTTCATTTTATTAAAATTGAAAGTATATAAACTCCGATACACTATCATCTCCATATATCCCAAAGATGATTATTAAATAGATAATCACAACATAGGCTATATTTCGTAGTATAAAATGAGTTTTATTCAATAATCGCAATGCATTATATTTTCTATGTATAAAATCGAAGATTAATAAAAGGAAAATTACCACTAATGATAAAACTAGCTCATGTTTAGCCAGCCCTAAACTAGTAAGACCAGTTCTATTCCCGCTGAAATTGAAAAGGTTTTCTACGATATAAATGCTATCTCCAAAACTGTTCGCTCTAAAAAAGATCCATGCAAAACAAACGATTCCGAAAGTAATAAACGTAAAAATTGCGCCAGGTAAAAATTTATTTCGATCGAAGGTATAATTATGATTGGTAAAGGCTTTTTCGGCTACAATAATAATCCCGTGAATTGCACCCCAGATAATAAATGTTATTGCAGCACCATGCCATAAACCACTCACTACAAAGACGATAAACAAATTTAAATAAACGCGATATTCTCCTTTTCTACTGCCTCCTAACGGAATATAAACATAGTCTCGAAACCATGTTGACAATGATATATGCCATCTTCTCCAAAAATCGGTTATCGATTTTGCAAAATAGGGAGCGTCAAAATTTTTCATAAGATCGAAACCTAATGTTCGCGCTATACCAATTGCAATATCACTGTAACCGGAAAAGTCACAATAAATTTGAAAGGCAAAAAATATCGTAGCGATAATTAATGCTATCCCCGAATACTCAGTTGGACTATTATAAACCTCATTCACCAAAATGGCCAATCTATCGGCTATCACCATTTTCTTAAATAGTCCAAAAGCGATTAGCAGCAATCCAGATTTTACCTGTTTATAATTGAAAGAATACGTTTTAAAGAATTGCGGTAATAAATGAGAAGCTCTTTCGATTGGTCCGGCAACCAACTGCGGAAAGAAGGCCACAAAAGAGAAAAATGCTAGCCAATTTTTGGTAGGTTTTAATCGGTCTCTATAAATATCGATGGTATAACTAAGCGTTTGGAAGGTGTAAAAACTAATTCCAACAGGAAGTATAATATTTAATGAGAAACTGTCTAGTTCGGTGCCAAATAGCCTAAAGGAGCTAACAAATGAGTCAATAAAGAAGTTGGTATACTTAAAGTAAGCAAGAAGGCCTAAATTCACTATCAAACTGACTAATAAATATCGCTTCTTTAATTTTTTGGACGTAGCATTGTATATTTTTTGTCCGATGGTAAAATCCACAATGGAACTGAAAATTATAAGAAATAAAAACCGCCAATCCCACCAACCATAGAAGAGGTAGCTCCCAGCTAGAATTAGAACGTTTCGAACGGTTAGTTTTTTTGCAACTATCCAATACAGTAAGAAGAATATTGGGAAGAAAACCGCGAAGTCTAAAGAATTAAAGAGCATGTTTTAGCTATTTATTTAGATTGAATAATCTTTGTAGATGTGAAATTTATTTCAACCCCACAAAATCTAAAACCTGTTTATCGCCTTTAAATTTCAGTCCGCTAAATTCTTTGTGTGCTACAAGAAAGACGATAATATCTGCCTTTTCAATAGCTTCGGAAACAGGTGTTACCTTTTTCTCCGAACAATTTTCTAGATTTGGTTCTACTTCAATTACATTAAACCCATCCTTCTGAAGCCTTTCCGCAACATACAAGGCAGGTGATTCTCTTAAGTCATCAATATCTGGTTTAAAGGCCAAACCCATACAGGCAATTACCGGATCTCTGTTATTCTCAGCTTTAAAAACCAAGGCCTTATTTTTCACTTTCTCCAGCACCCATTGTGTTTTATAATTGTTGGTTTCTCTGGATTTCTTAATCAACCCACTTTCCGAAGGAAATTCAGAAACTATAAACCATGGATCAACGGCAATACAGTGTCCGCCCACCCCTGTACCCGGGCGTAAGATATTTACTCTGGGATGTTTGTTGGCCAAAGCGATCATTTCCCAAACATCTATGCCCGCTGTATCACAAATTATAGATAATTCATTGGCGAAAGCTATCTGATTATCTCTGGACGCATTCTCTACCAATTTAACCATTTCGGCAGTTTTTGCATTGGTGGCATGTAGCTCACCTACAACAAAATGCTTATAGAAATCGATCGCCTTTTGAGTCGAAATCTTGTCGATTCCACCTATAGCACGATCGTTGTGCTTTAATTCGTGTAAAATATTTCCCGGCAATACACGCTCCGGGCAGTACGCAATATGAATTTTACCTTTTAACTCCGGTCTTTCTTCAAAAATTAATTTCTGCATTTTACGAGTAGTTCCCACCGGACTTGTAGATTCCAGAATAACCAAGGACCCTTCTTTTAAAGTTGGGATGATGCCTCTTACTGCCGAAGCGACAAAAGACAAGTCGGGAACATTATTTTCTTTGAAAGGCGTCGGTACGGCTATCAAATATACATCTGCCTCAACTGCGTTGGTAGAAGCTTTTAAATCCCCATCTTTAACGACCTTATGTACCAAACCATCCAGGTCGGGCTCAACAATGTGGATCTGTCCCTTGTTTATCGTATCGACTACTTGCCGCCGTATATCTACGCCGGTCACTTTTAATCCTCGACTCGCAATAAGCGCAGCAGTGGGAAGTCCTATATAACCAAGCCCCATCATTACAACACTGGGTTTGTTCTCCATTTTACAATTTTTTTATGAAATCTATTATTCTGTCTACCGCTTTACCATCGCCATACGGATTGTGTAGCAAACTCATGCCTTTGTAATATGCAACATCATCAAGTAATCTTTGTGTTTGCCTCTGTATTTCTTCCGAATTGGTTCCTACTAATAGAACCGTACCTTCTTCAACAGCTTCCGGACGCTCGGTAGTATCTCTGGTAACTAATACAGGTTTTCCTAAACTGGGCGCCTCTTCCTGAATCCCCCCGCTGTCTGTAATAATTAAATACGCCTTTTCCATAAGCCAAATAAAAGCGGCATATGCAAGGGGTTTCACTAAAATTATATTGTCTACTTCGGAAAGTAATTCGTGCACCGGACCTTCAACCTTCGGATTCAAATGCACAGGGTAAACTATCTGTATATCAGTGTTTTGAAGCGCTAAAATTTTTAATGCCCCGCAGATGCTTAAGAGTCCCTCACCGTGATTCTCACGCCTATGGCCGGTAACCAAAATTATTCGCTTAGAAAAATCGAGTTTTAACTGTAGCAGCTCGATCTCAGGATCTTTGAACCCTTCAGAATTTACCTTTTCAATACCGAATAAAAGTGCATCGATCACGGTGTTTCCGGTAACCAAGATGTTGTCCTCAAGTGTATTCTCTTTGATTAAATTTGACTTCGATAATGAAGTAGGGGCAAAGTGGTAATCGGCTATTTTGCCGGTAAGTTGCCTGTTAAACTCTTCCGGAAATGGATATTGTCTATCGTAAGTACGCAATCCTGCCTCAACATGACATACTTTCGCCCCACTATAGAAAGCTGCAATCCCTACTGCCATTGATGTTGTAGTGTCTCCATGAACATAAACAAAATCGGGCTTTACTTCCTCCAGAACGGGCTTCATATTTTCTATGATGGCTGCCGTGAGGCTATACAGATTTTGATTGGGCTTCATAATATTAAGATCGAAATCGGGCGTAATATCAAAAAAATCCAGAACCTGATCGAGCATCTCTCTGTGTTGCGCAGTAACACATACCTGAGTTTCAAAGGATTTATCCAGCAAAAACGCTTTAACTAATGGAGCCATCTTTATTGCTTCCGGGCGAGTACCAAATACGATGAGGTTCTTCTTCATGCTAGCTTTATAAAGCTTTTTTATAGTCTGCTCTGCAAATCCTCTTCGTGCTTAACTTTCATTCTTTTAAAGAAGTTGAATATAAAGACTGTTAAACTAAATAAAACGAAAAAAATGATTGGTAATATGATCATTTTCTTATCTAAAAGCGAAGTTTTCCAGTGAAGCATAGGTTTATTTAGTAATGTTACAGTTCCGTCTTGATATCTCATTTGATCAGTTTTAAGTTGCTGAAGTTCTTTCATTAAGGAGCTTTTCTCTTGGACTAAAAAGTGAAGGTTAACGTTACTAGCAGTGTTAAAATAAAGCTGAGACGCATTATTTCCTCGGTTTAAAGTGCCGTTTGCATTCAAAATAGAATCAATTGAAGAAATACTTTCAACTGTTTCAGCTATTTCAAACCCACTATTCTCAATAGCTATTTTTTGGACCTCAGCAAATCCATTATTATTGTTTAAATATTTTAAAACCGCATTGATAGAGTTAGCATTTCCATTTTCTGTTGTAGTAATTGTTAATCTGTGTGTCTTATATTGAGAAACAAACATTTCCGACATTAATAAATCTTCTTCGAATTTGGACTGATCCAAAAATGTTTTTATATTTCCATTATTAGGATCTGTGATATTTATAATGTCAAGTATATCTGGTACTGGCTCAATTTGAATATTTTGAATTACAAAAATGTCATCGTAGTAATCAGCCAATTCAGCCAGCGAAGTCTTATCGCCTTCATTTATTTTCTTCCTCAATTGTTCCACGGCATTGTAAACATAGTTCACTCCCCCAAAATTAATCTGCACAAGTACTATTGTTTCTTTACTTTTAACCGAATTTTTCTCCATAAAATAACCCAAAAGAATTCCGGCGCCAATTACCAATAAGACGATGATCCAATTTTTTAATAAAAATTGAATCCATCTATAAAAAGACAAAAGAAGCCCATTGTAGGTCTCTTTGATCTTGTTATAAATAAACATTAAGTCTATTTCTTCGTTCGTATTTGCCATTTGTTAAGTTATTACATGGTTATTTAATAAAGACTTTAAGCTCAACTTCCAGTCCTTGGTTTCGGTATTAAACGTATTACAAAATTTTGAATTGTCTAAGACACTATAACTCGGTCTTTTTGCAAAAGTACGGTAATGGTCGGTTTTTGCAAGGTTTGTATCTTCAAATTGATTTGAAAGGGTCAAAATAGCTTTTGCAAAATCGTACCAAGTTGCTTCACCACTATTACTAAAGTGGTAAATTCCGTAATTTTTAGATTCTCCGGAAACTATCTTTAACAAGGCATTTGCCAGATCGTTAGCGTTTGTAGGAGTTCCTGTTTGCTCGGTAGTTATAGTGAGAGGTTTACCTTCTTTGGCGTACTTCATAATAGTATGTACAAAATTATGTCCGTATTGTGAATACAGCCAAGAGGTTCTAATTATAAAATATGTATTGCAAATCTGCGCTATATACTCTTCACCTTTTAATTTTGAAGCGCCATACACATTAATTGGGTTGGTCGCATCTTCCTCCCTATAGGGAAGATTCTTTGTTCCATCAAACACATAATCTGTAGATACGTGTACTAAAACAACATTATTTTTTTTACATTCTTCGGAAAGTGTCTTCACTGCTTCAGCATTCACAGCATAAGCTGCATCGCGCTCACTTTCTGCCTTTTCTACATTGGTATAAGCTGCCGTGTTGATGCAATAATCGAAAGCGGTTTCTGCTAAAACGGTCTTTATCTCAAGGGCATTAGAAATGTCGAGATCTGTTTGTGATGTGTAAACAATTGATAAGTCCGGAAAATGTGAAGCTGCGTCTCTTAAGCATCGACCAAGTTGTCCGTTCGCTCCTGTTACTAAAATTTTCTTCATACAGCGGCTTCCTTGAATGTAGGAAGTTTAAGGTCTTTGTCTGAAATAATTAAATCCTCCTTTGGGAGATGCCAATCTAAAGATAAGGTTGCGTCATTGTAGATAATACCTCCTTCTGATGTACTGTCATAAAAATTATCACACTTATAGGCGAAAATGGAAGTTTTGGACAGTGTCACGAACCCATGGGCAAAACCTCTTGGCACATAGAGTTGTTGAAAATTCTCATCATCCAAAATAATTGAGAAATGCTTTCCGAAGGTTTCAGAATCTTTTCGAAGATCAACTACAATGTCTAAAACACTTCCCTTAATTACCCTAACTAACTTTGCCTGCGCCGTTGGACCACTTTGATAATGTAGGCCTCGCAATACTCCGTAACTTGAAATCGATTGATTGTCTTGAACAAAGTCGCGTGTTAAACCGGATGCGGCTTCAAAATCTTTTTTATTGAAAGTCTCACAAAACAGGCCTCTTTTATCCCTGAATACATTTGGAATTACAATAAAACAGTCTCTAAGTGGAGTTTGATTTATCTTCAAAATTTATATGATTTGTGTTGTTTTGTCAAAAATTTCAGGGTCGTATAAATTAGTTGATATTTACTATTTAGGCGATGTGTTTGTGCTATAAGGACTACATGATTATCCATGAGTCGGAAAAATCTTATTAATTAATCTTTCCTTTTAAACCAATACTATTTCCTAAAATATTCTATCCATTAGTTACACAACCATTTAAAAATCAATATTTACTGAAAATTGAAAAATATTTTTAGATTAGTCTAAAATTAAATTTAACATTTTTTGAGTGATCAGGTATGTAGGTTTTACCCCACTTGTCCCCAATCCGCCCGATGCCAGTGTACTTCCTGTTTCTAATGGATTATCTGATGCATAATAGGCATACATAACCTTGACATTTTTATTTATACTTCCTCTAATTCTTGCGGCCGCTTGTATCGCTTTTTGATAATGGGCCCCTTCCATCTCTAAACCAATCACATTCCAACTGGAGTTATGAAAAAACTTTAAAACATCTCGATTCTGTAGACTTGTCCCTAAAACCGTAATCATAGTTCCAGTGCATACCCGAACATCATCATCCTCGAATTGAGATTTCTTCAAATCATTGGTAAATGGGTAATTATCGGCTGTTCCTTCAAAAACATGAGATGATGGAATCATGATATCACCTTTTCCTCCTTCTAAAATTCCTGCTTTTCCCATAATCGAAACTGAAACAACATTTAAAAAATGTCTTTTATTGTTGGTATCGATAAATGGTTTTAAAAGTTCATCCATAGATTCAAAAGCTTGTTCACCAAAGGCATAGTCCATGACAATTATAACTGGTTTTTCTTCTTCTGAATTATTTGCTGTTGTAAAAGGATTGGCGGGTAACTTTTCAGTATCGATGATCTGAACATTAA
>CBDUGY010000074.1:0-14647 GCA_965367015.1 uncultured Ulvibacter sp. | reverse complement strand
AAGGATATGAGTTGTTTTTATTAGATTCTCCAATTTTTTCGCACTTGCTACAGAAATTAGAAAGTGCTAACGAGAAATTGAACTTTGTGCGGGTTGACAGCGACCATGTAGACAACCTTATTAAAAAAGAAGAGGAAGCTATTTCTAAACTTTCCGAAGAGGAAAAAGAAACTTTAAAAACTTTTCTTACCGAGGTGATTCCTTCTGAAAAGTTTTCGGTTCAGATGGAAGCTATGGATAGTAAGGCTAATCCTTTTATAATCACCGAACCCGAATTTATGCGTCGCATGAAAGAGATGCAACAAACTGGTGGAGGAGGAATGTTCGGTATGGGTGGTATGCCGGAAATGTACAATTTAATTGTAAACACTAATCACGAATTAGTAGGTGAAATTTTGGCAACGAAAACAGCTAAGAAGAAGGAGCGTTTGGTGAAACAAGCTCTGGATCTGGCAAAACTCAGTAAAAATTTACTTAAAGGTCAGGAAATGACTGCATTTATAAAGCGCAGTTATGAAATGATAAAATAGGTAATAAGCTTAAGCTCAAATAACTAACCTCCTTCAAATTTTGAAGGAGGTTTTTTTTATACAGTAAATTGTGATAGTTCGCAAAAAAAATGATTTTAAAGAGTATTAAATAACGGCAAAATTTGCCTTAGTTAGAATTTATCAACATTTAAGATATAAATAAAAGCCACCTTAATTGGTGGTTTTTAATTTATTATAACTCCAACCTTCATTTAATGTTAACTTCAATTGCATTTTAACCAGTAAATATCCCTTTCAACTAAAAAAATATCTCCTATCTTTAAATTAACATATATTTAAGTTTTAACTAAAACAACTATTAATTATGAGAAAAATTACTTTATTATTCTTAATGCTATTTGTTTGCAGTTTTGCCTTTGCGCAACCTGCAAATGATTTTTGTGCAGGAGCGACGCCAATCACTCCCTCTGCACAAGGAACGGGATGTGCAACGCCCACTTTTTTGTTGCCTTTCGTAGCTAACGGAACAACGGATAGTGGAGTTCCAACCGTATGCTCGAATCCAGGACTGGATCAATGGTATACCTGGACTGCAACTTCACCGGAATTAATATTCAATTCAAGAACTCCAGGATCTCCTGGGATTGCTGTATTTGCAAACTGTGGAGATGCTGCAGCCGGAACAGCGATTGATTGTGCAAACACTTTCGCAACCAACAACAATCTAAGTGGATGGACAGTTGGAGACAACCTGATAATTCAGGTTTATGACTTTAGCGGTTCTTCTTCAGATGTAGCTTTCTGTCTGGAAGAATTTACGCCACCACCACCACCGCCAAACGATCTTTGTGCTAATGCGATCGCTATCACAATGAATGGTTCAACTCCGGGTTATAACAATGCGGGGAACGATGAAGGGGCTCCAGCTTGTGGTCCGAATAGCGGATCGGATGTATGGTACGTGTTTACTGATACTAGTGTTACAGGTTCAATGGTAACCTTCGACACTTGTGGATCTGGATTTGATACTACATTAGAAATTTATACCGGAACTTGTGGAGCATTGGTATGTGAGGCATCTAACGATGATAACTGTGGACTTCAAAGTTCTGTGACATTTATGACTGATGGCTCTTCTACATATTACATATCTGTTGGAGGCTTTGGTACTAATCAAGGTAATTTTACACTAAACGCGAGCGGAATCTTAATAGGGCAACCTCCTGTGATTTCTTGTCCGATGAACGTAACTGTAAACAATGATGTTGGAGAATGTAGTGCTGTAGTAAATTTTGCTGATGCACTTGCAATCGACCCTGAGGATGGCGTAATAGCTACAACACAAACAATGGGTGATCCTTCAGGAAGTATGTTCCCTGTAGGAGTTTCTACTATCGAATACGAAGCGACAGACAGTGACGGAAATACTGTTTCTTGTCAGTTTACAATTACTGTAATCGACAATGAACTTCCTACAATTACTTGTCAGGATATAACTGTGTCATTAGACGCTACCGGAAACGTAGTGGTTGATCCTGCAGATCTTGCAGCGACATCTTCAGACAACTGTGGCGTTACCTTCTCTTATGCGGGTGCGACTACGACCATGGAAAGTATTGAAACTACTTTTGCTGGCGGAAACGGACAAGCAGGGAATATGTTTGATATCATGGCTATCAATGATATAACAATCGATTCTTTTGATGTGAATATGGATAATGGAGTAACCAGTGATGTTGAAGTATATTTCAAAACCGGTCCTTACCTGCCATCTGTAAATACTCCCGGAGATTGGACGTTGTTAGATACTGCTGTAGGAATTACTTCGGCAGGTGATGGTCTACCTACACCTTTAGGTCTAAGCTTAGGCGTGAATGTTGCCGCTGGCGATACCGTTGCCTTCTATGTAACATTAACTACCAGTACCGGAATCAATTATACTAATGGTACTACAACAGGAGCGCTATTTGCTTCAGATGCGAACCTTGAATTTTATGAAGGAGCAGGATTAGCCTATCCGTTCTCAAGTAACTTCAATCCAAGAGTATTTAATGGTAATATAATATATACCGTTACTACTTCCGGAACAGCCGGAAGTTACGATTGTTCTAATACCGGACCAAATGCTGTTACAGTAATCGCTACAGATCCAAGTGGAAACACCGCAATGTGTAACGCTGTGATCACAGTAGTGGATGATACTGCACCGGAATTGATGTGTATCGGTCAGCCAGGAACATTCTCAATCTTAACCGATTTTGAAGGTGCTACCCTACCGGGTGGATGGTCAACAGAAGTTGTAACTGGAAACTTTGATTGGACGTTTGGTTCTCCTGCAATGCCAGGTGGTGCTGACTTCCCTACTAACGCGGCTATTTTTGACGATGACGCAATTGGTGGTGGAGAATTAGACAATACTGTTAGATTAATTTCGCCAGTATACGATATTACTGGAGCTACGACTGCTGAGCTATCATTTGACTGGTCTCTGCAAGTATTTGTAACATCTGGTGAATTCACAGTTGAAGTTTGGGACGGTGCAGCATGGCAACAAATACTTTTCGCCGATGTTGATACGCCTCCAGAAAACAGTGGAGTTATCGATCTTTTACCATTTGAAAATGCTAATTTACAAGTTAGATTCACTTACGACGATGAAGACGATTTTGCATGGGGAGCTGGAGTTGATAACGTATTAATAGAATACGATATCCCTTCTACACCTCTTGATGTAGTACTAGATGCTAATGGAATGGCCACTATCAATGTTTCAGATCTTTTACTTTCTGCTACAGATAACTGTTCATTTGTTGTAAGTGCATCAGGTGGTGGTGCTCCGGTACCACAAACCTTAGCTACAACTTTAGCTGGTGGAAATGGTAACTTCGGAAACATGTTCGATCTTAACGCACTTAACGATGTAACTATCGATTCATTCGATATTCACGGAGATACAGGTGCTGTATTTGATGTAGAAGTATATGCCAAATCAGGAACATGGGTAGGATCTGAAGACAATCCAGCAGCATGGACTCTTATTGGAACTGCACCTGGTGTTGTTTCTAATGGAGATGGTGTTGCCACTCCTTTAGGACTAGCCTTAGGATATGTGATTCCTGCAGGTGAAACTCACGCGTTCTATGTAACGCCTACTGACTTCTCGACTGGTGGATTTAATTATACCAACGGAACTGCGACTGGTGCTGTTTTCGCATCTGATGCAAACCTTGAGTTCCTTGAAGGTGCCGGAAAAGGATACCCTTTTACAGGAACAACTTTCCAGCCTAGAGTATTTAATGGTAACATTCAGTATTCAGCCGGAGCAGGACCGAGCACAACAATCGATTGCGATTGTTCTGATGTTGGTGAGAATCTAATTGAAGTTACACCTATTGATGCAAGTGGAAATGAATCTACATGTACTGCAACAGTAAATGTAATCGACAATACAGATCCTGTACTAGTTTGTATGGATCTTACAGTTGAATTAGGAGCAGATGGTACTGCTACTATTGAGCCTGAAGATCTAATAGATATGACAAACTCTATGGAAGCTTGTGGATTTGCTGTTACAACTATCGATATCGATACTTTTGATTGCGATGATATAGGTACTCCTATTACTGTTTCTGTACTTGTTGCAGATCCAAGTAATAACACGGCAATTTGTATGGCTGTTGTAACTGTTATTGATGCATTAGGACCTGAAGTAACTTGTCCGGCAGATCAAACTGTTGATCCGGGACCAGGTAACTTGTTCTATGAAGTGCCAGATTATTTCGCAACTGCGCAAGCATCTGCTGTCGATAACTGTACCGATCCTGTTACTATCTTCTCGCAAGATCCAGCAGCCGGAACACTTATTCCTGATGGAGTTTACACGGTTACTTTAACTGCAACCGATGAATACGGTAATGATGGTACCTGTACTTTCCAACTTACTGTTGAGAGCGTATTAGGTGTAGATGACAATAAATTAGATAATGCCATCTCAATGTATCCTAATCCTGCTCAAAACCAGGTAACTATTGCCAACAGCTCAAATATTCAACTTGAAAGAGTTATGATATATGACCTGAATGGAAAACTCGTTAACAACACTGACCTTCGCGGATCGCTAGGTGAGACTGTTATTGATGTATCCAGATTGGCAGCAGGAGTATATGTTGTTCAAATTATCGGTGATAATGCTACTGCTGTAAAACGCTTAATTAAAGAGTAAGTTTTACAGATAGTCAATTAACCAACCTTTAAAGCCCCTCTGCAATTGCAGAGGGGCTTTTTATATACCTTGAAATTGAACGAATAATCAATAATTTCAATGTAAAATAGCTACTTTTGATTTCAATTTCACTCAACAAATAGTTTCCGCACATGAAAAAAGTCTTATTTATAGTAGTCTTAATACTTACTGTTACTGGTTGTAGAAACACCAAACAATCTCCCGAAATGATGCCTGTAGAATCTAACGACGGAATTGGAGACGGAGCCCCGCCTCTTGATTCGCTGTTACAATATCAAACGCCTCCAATAATGAACAGAGACACTATTAATAAACCTAAAGACACCATTAAATAATATATGTTACCCTGGCATCAGTATTTAATAGGAATCGTTTTTATATTGGCAGGAGTGAATCATTTCAGAAAGCCAAATATGTACAAACGCATAATACCGCCTTGTATTCCTTCTCACGATACTATGGTAATTATTAGCGGAGTTGCCGAAATGTTGCTGGGTTTTATGATCCTCAATCCCACGACTCAGGTTATCGCGGCATGGGGTATAATAATTCTATTACTCCTTTTTATACCTGTACATGTCTATATGCTTCAAAATCAAAAGGCCTCGATGAAGCTCCCTAAATGGCTCCTTATTCTGCGTTTACCGTTGCAATTTTTACTTATTTATTGGGCTTATCAATATATCTAAAATGAATTTATTTGCTTCCGAAAATGATCCAGAAAAGATCATAGTGCCACTACCGAATGCGGATATTGTTTACTATCCAAAATTTTATTCTTCTGAAGAAGCTTCAGAGTACTTTGAAATATTAAAGAATAAAACAGATTGGCAACAAGACGATATCAAGTTATTCGGGAAAATTTACAAACAACCCCGACTTACAGCTTTGTATGGTTCAAATGACAAACCATACTCCTACTCCGGAATTACAATGTTTCCGAAGCCATTTACACCAACCTTAAAAAAGATAAAACACAAAATTGAAGATGAATGTGAAATAAAGTTTACGAGCGTTTTGCTCAATCTATATCGCGATGGCACCGATAGTAATGGATGGCATAGTGATGATGAAAAGGAATTAGGACCCAACCCCACAATCGCTTCTTTAAGCCTTGGAACACAAAGAAAATTTCAATTAAAACACAAGCAGGATAAATCGCTTCATTTTAATATCATACTAGAGCATGGTAGTTTATTAATTATGAAAGGAGAAACACAACATTATTGGCTTCATCAAATACCTAAATCAAAAAAAATAAAAGATCCCCGAATTAATCTCACATTTAGAGTCGTTAGCTGATTTGAAATTTTTTCATTCAAAGGATCATACAGAAGGATTTCTAACTATTTGTCGAGTAAATCGTAAAGACATAAAGAGATTAATCGAAGATATCATTAAGAAGAACAGCCAATCTAATGCCCCCTTTTTGGAGTTGTGACCTCATGGTATTAACATATCGATACATATATTGATAGCCAAGTTTTTCACCACTCTTGGTATTTGCGTAAATATCTTCACATAGTTTTCGGCTTTCGTACATCCAACTTAGAACATCACCTCCTTTAATATAATCCAACTGTGCTTCAGATAGTCTATCTGTATTCATCGCTAATTCTGAATAGGACATATTATAGCTTTCTATCATTTTGGTATCCCAAACAGAATGTAAATTTGTTCCATCATCGAACCATAAAACCTGAAAATCATTGGCCCCTTTATCTTCAGCCAATCCTATATGAAGCGGCTGATGCAAATCTCCGATAAAGTGGACAAGCATTTTTAAATTAAAAGCCTTATTCTCACGAGTTTCATTTTCATCTTTTAAAACCCTGATACAATTTTCGATTGCGACAACAATATCGCCCCGGTCATTTTTAGGATGATCCTCATACCGAACTCCAAACGGGAAATTTACATAATGCCATGGCCCGTAACTTCTATACAATTCATCGCTCTTTATTTCATCAGCATAGGTAGAAACGAATGCCAGTGACTGCCCATTAAGCAGATGATCTATTTTCTTAAGAGCTTTCTTAGTTAAATACTGCTGAGCGATCTCGCCGGTAGCCCTATGTCCATTCCTGCCCCAATCATCGGCAGCGGTGCTAGAAAGCAATGGAAACAAGAGGAATAAAATGACAAATACGTAAATTTTCATATCGAAAAGTTTTCACAAAGATACTATTCATTTAAAAAAAGTAACAGAAAATTGATTTGGAATATTAAAAAAATAACTTATATTTGTTTAATATCATTTTAATATCATTTTAAATTATATATCATGTCCAACGAAAAGTCAATACTTCCACCAAGCGGCTATCTAATGCTGTTTATTTTTTTAATTGTGCTTGCAATAGGTATAGGCGGGCTTATAGCAATTCGAAATCCGTTTTTCGTCTTACTATTTTTTGCAGCAATAATTATGATTCCGGGATTCGTTCTTGTAAATCCCAACAGTTCTCGCGTTTTACTTCTCTTCGGAAAATATATGGGGACTATTAAAAGCAACGGCTTATTTTGGGTGAACCCATTGTATGTTAAAAAGAAAATTTCCCTCCGTGCACGAAATTTCGATAGTGAACGATTAAAAGTGAATGACAAACTGGGAAATCCAATTATTATAAGTACAATTTTAGTTTGGAGAGTTCGAGATACTCACAAAGCTGCATTCGACGTTGATAATTATGAAAACTTTGTGCGTATTCAAACAGATGCTGCGGTGCGTGAACTTGCCAGTAAATACCCCTACGATAATTTTGCGGATGAAGGATTAGATGAGGATATTACACTTAGATCGAGCATGACCGAAGTAAATGAAGCGCTGGAAAAAGAATTAGAAGATCGCCTAGCAATCGCCGGAATTGAAGTACTGGAATCCAGAATTGGCTATTTAGCCTATTCGAATGAAATAGCCAGTGCTATGCTTAAAAGACAACAAGCAACTGCTATTGTTGCTGCGCGACACAAAATTGTTGAAGGAGCTGTGAGTATGGTAGAAATGGCATTAAATGAATTGAGTAAGAAGCAAATCGTAGATCTTGACGAAGACAAGAAAGCTGCCATGGTAAGTAATTTAATGGTTATACTGTGTAGTGATAAAGACGCTACACCTGTAGTAAACGCCGGAACTTTAAACACTTAAATAATTATGAAAGTATTTCTGGAAGAACAACGCTTTAATCAATGGTGGTTTCGTTTGTTATTGGTTATAATCGCAATTATTACGATTCTTGTTGTAGCAAAATCCTATAGTGAACTCGAAAATGATGCAACTGCATTCTGGATATCCATCTTCACCGGAGGTTTCACAATCTTATTATTGTTCTTAATAGCTTTTTCTTTTAAACTTAAAACCAGAATTGATGAGCAAGGGATCCATTATGGGTTTTGGCCATTCCATCTAAAACTTAAAACCACCCGGTGGTCGGAAATAGAAAAATGCTATGTAACCGAGTATAATCCGATTGCCGATTATGGTGGATGGGGTTATAAAGTCGTCTCATTTCGAAAAAAGGGAGCAGCACTTAATGTAAAAGGCAATATTGGCATTCAAATTGTGTTTAAGGACGGAAAGAAGTTACTAATTGGCACTCAAAAAGAAGAGGAAGCCAAAAAAGTACTCGAAACTTATAAAAATAAATTGTAACACAATGAAAACGAAATTAATAATACTCTTTTTACTATGCTTCGGAATTACGATAGCGCAGGAAAATAAATTTAAATCTCAAGAAATTAGTGTTAGTCCATTAATCGATGGCACGCTATTAAATCCATCCACTTCGGAAAAAATTCCTCTAGCGATCATAATAGGGGGTTCAGGTCCAACCGATAGGGATGGAAATCAGCAGATGATGAAAAATAATTCGCTTCGATATTTGGCAGAAGGGCTTTTCGAGGAAGGAATTGCAAGTTACCGATATGATAAGCGTATTGTGAAGCAGATGAAAGACCGTAGTGTTTCTGAAAAGGATATTCGTTTCGATAGTTTTATCGAAGATGCTAAAGATATAATTGAGTATTTCAGGAAAGGCAACGAATTTTCTAAGATATACTTAATTGGGCATAGCCAAGGTTCCTTGGTTGCCATGGTTGCGGCTCAAGGTCGTGCAGATGGTTTTATCTCACTTGCAGGAGCGGGACAAAGCATTGATGACGTTATAGTAGATCAACTTGAAAAGCAAGCACCGGGATTAAAAGAAAACGCACGAGAATCATTCGATGATCTTCGCACAAATGGAGTGGCTGTTAATTACAGCCCCGGCTTGGCATCTATATTTAGAAAAGATATACAGCCATTTATCCGTAGTTGGATGCAATATAATCCCAAAGCTGAGATTGCAAAATTGAACATTCCTGTACTTATTATAAATGGAGATAAGGATCTACAAGTTCACGTTAGTGAGGCCGAAGCACTGCACAGAGCCAAACCGGGGGCAGAATACATAGTGGTTACAAATATGAACCATATTCTCAAGGAGATTGAAGGTAACGATATGGAAAATCAAAAATCGTACAATGAGTATAAAACTCCGGTGATGCCGGAACTTATTGAATCTATAAGCGATTTTATTAAAAAGTAGTATGTCAAAAAAGAAAGCATTCGCACTTCGGGTTAACGAAGATATGATGAAAGCCATCGAGAAATGGGCTGCAGACGAATTTCGTAGTACCAATGGACAAATCGAGTGGATGCTTAATGAATCATTGAAAAAATCGGGCAGGCACCCGAAGAAAAAAGAAAGCTAAAAAATCCACAATAAATTGTATTTTGCGTCAAAACTTACAACATGCAGGATACAGTTTCAGAAATTATAAAGGACACTACCCCATTATTCACAAACGACACTATTGTCTTTGGGATTTTAATGGTGGCTTTGGGTTTTATCTTCTTTACCTCTTCGAAAGAATCAGGATTTTGGAATAGTTTCTATAAAATTGTTCCCGCCTTATTTGTTGCCTATTTTATTCCTGCTCTTCTCACAACCTTTGGGATTATTGCTCCAGATTGGACCACAGTATCCGAAACCGGTGATGCCGTTAAAGGCAGTTCGAACCTTTATTATATGTCCAGCCGTTATTTACTTCCGGCTGCATTGGTACTTATGACTTTAAGTATAGATCTGAAAGCCGTTTTTAATCTGGGCCCGAAGGCCTTAATCATGTTTCTCACAGGTACTGCTGGAATTATTATTGGAGGACCCGTTGCAGTTCTTCTTATAGGTACAATATCTCCGGAAACTGTTGGAGGCGTAGGTGCCGATGCTGTATGGCGAGGGTTATCAACACTTGCAGGGAGCTGGATAGGCGGCGGTGCGAATCAAACCGCGATGTTAGAGATCTATGGGTATAATCAGAAACTATACGGTGGAATGGTATTCGTTGATATAGTGGTTGCAAATATCTGGATGGCGATAATTTTAATCGGTATCGGTAAATCGGCTAAAATTGACAAATGGCTTGGGGCAGACACTTCTGCCATTGAGAGCTTAAAAGAAAAAGTTTCCAATTACTCTCTCAGTGTAACCCGAAATCCTTCCTTAGCCGATCTTATGATCCTCGCTGGAATTGCCTTCGGAACAGTAAGTTTTGCACATTTTGGAGCAGGCTACCTAAGTGGTTTATTTGAATCTTTTGTCAATGGGTTAGATCCGGGAATCACCCGAAACATGTTCACATTTTTAAGCTCAAGTTTCTTTTGGATGATCACCATCACAACCATAATTGGAGTTTTACTTTCCTATACAAAAGCCAGAAGTTATGAAGGTGCCGGTGCCAGTAAAATCGGAAGTGTTTTTATTTATATACTTGTTGCCAGTATTGGAATGAAAATGGATCTCACACTTATTTTCGAAAATAAAGGCCTTATAGTGATCGGGTTAGTCTGGATGCTTATTCATGCCGGATTGTTGATACTAGTAGCAAAATTGATAAAAGCGCCTTATTTCTTCTTAGCCGTAGGAAGTCAGGCAAATGTTGGGGGTGCCGCTTCTGCACCAATCGTAGCCTCAGCCTTTCACCCATCGCTTGCAACTGTTGGAGTTCTTTTAGCAGTTTTTGGTTATGCTATTGGTACATTGGGAGCGGTAGCGTGTACTGTTTTGATGCAATTAGCGGCTACGAGCTAAGCAACAGCTTCTATAAAGATTATCAATATTCTTTCGAATTAATCATCTTTTATTTCGGTTGAATTCTGAAAAAGCAGCATCTTTGCCCACGTATTAAAATTAATTCTATATGAAGTCTTTTCTTTCGGTTCTATTAGTATTTCTAACCATTTTAAGCTGTTCTAAAAGCGAGAATGAAATGAAGCTTACCGGCGAGGTTGCAGGTTTGAAAAAAGGAACCTTATTGCTTCAGAAAATAGACGATTCTACATTGGTTACCGTAGATTCCGTTTCTATCAATGGAGCATCAAATTTTAGCTTTTCCGAAGAGATAGTGAGTCCGCAATTATATTATCTATACGTCCGACTGAAGGATGGATCTCTCCTTGACGACCGAATCGCATTTTTTGCCGAACCGGGCGAAATCCACATTAAAACCACTTTAAAGAATTTCAACTTAGATGCCGAAGTTACTGGTTCCAGAAATGAAACAATTTTAAAGGAATTCGATAAATTGAATAAGCGCTATAGTGATAAAAACCTGGAATTGATCGAAAAAGGGTTTAGAGCCAAGCAGGCAAGCAATGATTCTATTGTTGAAGCCTCGAAAAGAGAGCAGGAAGCGGTTGTCGCGAGCAGGTATTTAATGACAGTAAACTTTGCGATGAATCACAATGACGCTGAAGCGGCTCCATTTTTAATGTTAACTGAGGTTTATGACGCTAATATTAAATACTTGGATACAGTCTACAACGCACTTACCCCAAAAATAAAAGACTCCAAATACGGTAAAATATTGGAGTCTTATATAAAAAATCGTAAAGAAGAAGGGATCTAATTAAAGTGCATTAATTTTATCTATCAATTTTCTTCCTCGTGTTTCTAATTCGGCATTGATTGCCTTAAAGTGTTGTTTTTTGTTTTCAACATCTTTCTGATTTACTTTTACAATGAGGTCATCGAAAGTCACGATCGCCTCATCAATAACAGCTTCTGCGTTTTTGTTGTCCTTTGAAGGATTTGTTAGTTCCCAGATATACACTGCTTCAATGATATCCCCCAACACATAATTTATATCTCTTTTTAAATCTCGTACGCTTGCCATAATATTAAATTTTTGGCAAAAATACTACTTTAGAGATGATTAGGGAACATATACTTCTAAAAATGTGGCGTTAGAGGTACTAAACCTAATATTCTTAATAATCGCAGGTATTAGAACGGTTTGTCCACATATAATTTCTTCGGAAAAATTTTCAGACTTTAATGTAGCAGCACCCTCTATACACATATATACCACAAAGGAATGCAGGCTTGTGAGGTCTCTTTCGAAAGTTTCGGATAGTTTCAGTTTATTGGTTTCAAAGTAAGGAGATTTGCAAATATTAACCACAGCATTCTCCTGTTCTGAATATCGCAATTGACCGGTAGGAGCATTGAAATCTATGGCTGCAAGTGCCATTTCAGTATGAAGTTCACGTGGCTTTCCGTTGGTATCGGGTCTATTCCAATCATAAATGCGATAAGTGATATCTGAAGTTTGTTGTATTTCTGCCAGCAGAACCCCACCGCCAATGGCATGAACTGTTCCCGGTTTTACATAATAGGCATCACCACGGGTAACTTTTTCGGTATGTAGAATTTCAGTTATTTTATTTTCTGTAAGAAACTTTAAATACTTTTCTTCGGTCATCTTCTGATTAAAACCAAGAATAAGACGAGCCTCCTTTTCCGTATTTAAAATATACCACATTTCGGTTTTTCCAAAGGAATTATGTCGCTCGGCTGCCAAATCATCATTTGGGTGCAGCTGTACCGAAAGATCTTCTCGAGCATCGATAAATTTAAATAACAATGGAAAATCCTTTCCGAAGCGAGTATGGACCTTCTCCCCTACCAAATCCGACTTAAAGATTTCGATAAGCTGAGTTAAGGTTGTACCTTTTAACCTTCCGTTTGAGACTTTCGAAATATTATCCTCTACTCCAGATAATTCCCAACTCTCACCTATCTTCTCCCCGCCATCTTTGTGATATAGTTCAGAAAGTTTTCTCCCTCCCCAGACTTTTTTCTTAAGAATAGGATCAAATTTAAAAATATATGGAAGGTCAGATTTACTCAATTTAGTTTTTTTAATTCATGGAGTGCATGGTCTATATGAGGTCGGGAATTTAGCGACTGAAATTTATAGCTTAGTATTCCTTCCTTGTTGAATACAAAAGTTTCTCTGCCGGGCAGCATTCCCAAAAAGGATGATTTAACTCCAAAAAGCCTCCTGGCTTCACCTTTTGAATCTGCCAATAACATAAATGGCAGATGGTAGCGATTACTGAATTTCTTATGTGATGCTATACTATCGCTGCTAATACCAATTACTTTTGCGCCTGTCGATAAAAAATCCTCGTAATTATCACGAAAACTACAGGCTTCTTTTGTGCAGCCAGGAGTGAAATTTTTCGGATAAAAATAGATCACGATTGGATGTTTCATTAATAATGTCTCAATTTTAAACAGCTTTCCATCCTGATCATACAATTCAAAAACAGGAAGCTTATCACCTACTTTTAAATTCATGAATTAACCGGTATAAACCACAAAGTTTCGCGGTGTTTCGTACAATTTCACAGAAATATCAAATTTCTTATCTAAACGTTTGCGGAGTTTATTCCAGATCACAATGGCAATATTTTCTACCGTAGGGTTCAAATTTTGAAACTCTGTCACTTCAACATTAAGATTTTTGTGGTCGAAAGGTTCTTCAATTTCTTCCGCAATAATATTCTTTAATATTTTAAGATCGATTAGGTATCCTGTTTCAGGATCAACTTCACCTGTTAGACCAACTATGAGTTCGTAGTTATGCCCGTGGTAATTAGGATTACTGCATTTTCCGAATACTTCAAAATTCTTGATATCACTCCATCCTTCTTTGTATAAACGGTGTGCCGCATTGAAATGGGCTTTTCTGTAAATTGTTAAACTCATGAGATTAAGTGATGATGGAACTTTTCGAATATAATTTTAAACCAGGCCGTATACTGGTCGGGATTTTGTTTAATATCTTCTTCAACATCGTCTAAAAGCATCCATTTCCATGAGGCAACTTCATTTGTATTAATACTAGGGACATCATTGAAAGAGCCGACTAAAATATGGTCTAATTCATGCTCAGTAAGACCATTATCGAAGGGTGCTTTATAGATAAATGAGGTAGTTTCCTTGAGAGGTGTATTAAAACCCATTTCCTCCTGTAATCTACGCTTACCCGCTTCTAATGTAGTTTCGCCATCACGTTGATGGCTGCAACACGTATTGGTCCAGAGTCCGGGAGAATGATATTTATTTAACGCTCTTTGTTGTAGCATTAATTCATTCTTGTCATTAAATATAAAAACAGAAAAGGCTCGATGAAGCACTCCTTTTTGATGTGCTTCCAATTTTGGCATCAACCCTATTTTTTCATCTTTTTCATTAACAAGAATCACTTGTTCTTCATTCATAGCAATCTTCAATTTCTTCAAAAATACGAAATAGGAAGATGTTATTACAAACAAATGTTATCTCTGAACACAAGTTTATTATTTTGAGCTTAAGGTTGACTGATGATCTTGAATGATAAACATAGAGCGTCTGTTTAGTTGATGATCTTCTTCACTACATTCCGACTCATTACCGCAGTCGTTTACAAGCTGATATTCTCCATATCCTTTTGCGCTTAATCGAGATGCATCTATTCCTTGATTAATGTACCAGTTAAGCGTAGCATTAGCTCTTCTACCGGAGAGTTTTTCGTTATAGCTGTCTTT
>CBDUGY010000073.1:0-14734 GCA_965367015.1 uncultured Ulvibacter sp. | reverse complement strand
CATGGTTGCCGGTGATCATTTTGACATTTATGCCGCCATGAAAATGATAAAAAACTAAAGCGTTTTGCCGGCTGGTGGGGACATAATAAAGAAACACGCTTTAATATGCGTCACGAGTTCGAAGCACTTAGAGGCGCCGAAGGTTGGCAATTAAGCAATCCACCTATTCTGTCTATGGCAGCCATTAGGGCTTCTCTGGATGTTTTTGAAGAAGCAGGATTTGAGAATCTTCGCAATAAATCTATTTCACTTACGGGCTATTTAGAATTTTTGATTGATGAGCTCGACGATAGGCGAATCACCATCATCACCCCAAGAAATCCGGTGGAACGCGGTTGTCAATTATCGATTCAAGTAAAAAGTGCCGATAAACGATTACACGCTAAATTAACCGAAGCCGGGGTAATTAGTGATTGGAGAGAACCGGATGTTATCAGAATTGCACCCACTCCATTATACAATAGTTTTGAGGATGTTTATCAATTTGCTAAAATTTTTAAAAACGTACTAAGTGAATAACGAAAAAGTATTGATTATTGGTGCAGGTCTCTGCGGAAGTCTTCTGGCAATTCGAATGGCTCAAAGAGGATATGAGGTTATAATGGTAGAAAAACGCCCGGATCTACGAAAAACTGAGCAAGACGCTGGTCGATCTATAAATCTTGCTTTAAGCGATCGAGGTTTAAAGGGATTGCGATTGGTTGGCATTGAAGACAAGGCTAAAGAACAATGTATTCCTATGCACGGGAGAATGATCCATGATAAAAAAGGAAATACCTTTTTGAGTAAATACAGCGGTCGAGATGATGAATACATTAATTCTATTTCTCGCCCTGGGCTGAATATGCTTTTAATAGAAGAAGCCGAGAAAATGCCAAATGTAACTTTAATATTCAATCATGGCTGCAAGTCGGTCGATCTTGAATCTGCTACGGCTATATTTAATAACTACACTGATAATACAGAAGTAACTATTAGCGGGGATGTTATTTTCGGCACAGATGGAGCGGGATCGGCTGTACGCAAGAGCATGTTTAATCATAGAAAATTTCTTTTTAGTTTTTCGCAAGAGTGGCTCTCACATGGATATAAGGAAATTACTATACCAAAAGCGGAAGGTGGCGGATATCGTACTCATAAAAACGCCTTACATATCTGGCCAAGAGGTGAAGATATGCTAATTGCTTTGCCTAACTTGGATGGGAGTTTTACCGTAACCTTATTTCTCCCATATTCCAACAGTGATTATTGTTTCGATAATCTAACTACGCCCGAGATGGTTATGGAGTATTTTACAAAAGAGTTTCCGGATGCGGTAGCCCTGATGCCAAACTTGGTGGAAGAATTCTTTGAAAATCCAACAGGACCCCTGGGTACTATTAAGTGTTCCCCTTGGAGTAGCTATGGAAAAACATTACTTTTAGGTGATGCAGCACACGCGATTGTC
The DNA here is from genome assembly GCA_965367015.1 of uncultured Ulvibacter sp. Lineage (GTDB taxonomy): Bacteria > Bacteroidota > Bacteroidia > Flavobacteriales > Flavobacteriaceae > CAXBES01. The sequence continues at coordinate 13,287 of CBDUGY010000073.1, read as the reverse complement.
CCTTTCTACGGACAAGGAATGAATGCCTCTTTAGAAGATGTTGTAGTCTTAGATGATATCATTGAAAAACACAAGACTACCAAAACCACCCAAACGAATTGGAACACGATATTTGAAGTTTATGAAGCGAATCGAAAACAGGATACAGACGCGATTGCAGACCTTGCGGTAGATAATTTTCATGAAATGAAAGAACATACAGCCAGTGCTTTATTCCAGCAAAAAAGAAAACTGGAAACTGCCTTTGAAGCTGAATTTCCAGATAAATACCAATCGAAATACTCGATGGTTACTTTTAATGCTGATATGTCGTATTACGACGCAATGAATAAAGGTCGGGCACAGGATAAGGCAATCCTTAATTTAATAGACGATGGAAAATTACCCGACTCTCTAAACTTAGAAGAAAAACTAGCTATTGTTCGTAAAGAAACCAAAAGCATACTGCACGATGATGCTGTTGTAAAGAATTTAAAATAAAAATATTACCAACCACAAATGCCGACAACTTATGAGTAATAAAAGTAGATTAGTAGAAGGAAAAGCGACCCCAAGAGGTGCCTATCCTCACGTGAAACGTGTTGGAGATTTTATATTTATTTCCGGCACAAGTTCGCGATTACCGGATAATAGCTTTGCCGGTGTGCACCAAGTAGACGAAATGGGGAGCATGCATTTAGATATTAAAGAACAAACACGAGCCGTTCTTGAAAATATAAAAGACTATTTAGCAACCGAAGGCGCTACAATGACCGACGTGGTTGATGTTACCACTTTTTTGGTGAACATGAACGATTTTGCAGGCTATAATGAAATATACGCCCAATATTTTAATAAGGAGACCGGACCGGCAAGAACCACAGTCGCCGTTCACCAACTCCCTCATCCAAATTTAGTTGTTGAAATAAAGGCTATGGCCTATAAACCGGTATAATGAGAATTACATGAAAAAGTTTGCTTGGCTATTCATACTATCAGCGTTTTGCTATTCAAATTTATTAATAGCTCAAAAGAATGTCCCTGATATTTTCGAAAGAGCTGCTTTTCCTATTGGAGAAAGTATCACATTTTATTCTAAAAAATTAAAGGAGAATAGAACAGTGAATATTTACTTACCTTTAAATTATTCTGATGATGCCAAGAAATCATATCCTGTAATCTATTTGTTGGATGGATCGGCCGATGAGGATTTTATTCATATTTCAGGTTTGGTTCAATTTGGATCCTTTCCCTGGGTTAATTTAATTCGAGAAACAATTGTTGTAGGGATTGCTAATACAAACCGAAAAAAGGACTTTACATTTCCATCCAAGAGTGTAAGAGATAAATTAGAGTATCCGATGGCCGGTGATTCTAAAGATTTTATAGCTTTTTTGGAAAAAGAGTTGCAACCATTTATTAATAGGCATTATAGAGTTACAACAGATAAAACAATAATCGGACAATCGTTAGGTGGATTATTAGCAACCGAAATTCTGTTTAAAAAACCTGATATGTTTGATAACTATATTATAGTTAGCCCAAGCCTATGGTGGGATGATGAGTCGTTATTAGCCACTAAACCATCACATTTTGAAGATAAAAAAGCCATCTATATTGCCGTGGGAAAGGAAGGACCTGTGATGGAAGGATTATCTGTCAGATTAAAAAATATACTAGACAAATCTGTAAACTCACATTCAAGTGTCTATTTCAAAATGCTTCGGGAACAAAATCATGGAGACGCTTTACACTTAGCAGTTTATGATGCTTTTCGAACGATATTTGCTCAGAAAAATTAATTATGCAAAAGATTCTAAACTATATAAACGGCAATTATACCGAACCTCTATCCGGATTATGGTTAGATAATTTTAATCCGAGTAATGGAGAGATTTATTCGCAAACTGCCAACAGTAATGCTCAGGATATTGAACGTGCTTATGATTCGGCTAAAGCAGCTTTCCCTTTATGGTCTAATACCACTATAGAGGAGCGAAGCAAGATTATGCTTAGAATTGCTGAGCTAATTGATGAAAATCTCGATAGTCTGGCCGCAGCAGAAGCTAAAGACAACGGCAAACCCTTGAGTCTCGCAAAGGCTGTGGATATTCCAAGAGCGTCTAGTAATTTTAGATTTTTCGGAAATGCAATTACCCAGTTTTCAAGTGAAGCACATGAAAGTGTTGGACTAAACACTATGAATTTTACGCTACGGCAACCTATTGGCGTAGTAGGCTGCATATCTCCCTGGAACTTGCCTTTATATCTTTTTACATGGAAAATCGCACCAGCTATCGCTGCCGGAAATACTGTGATTGCAAAACCAAGTGAAGTAACTCCAATGACCGCGTTTCTGCTGGGAGAAATCTGCTCTCAGGCAGGATTACCAAAAGGCGTACTAAACATTGTTCATGGCACCGGACCTTCAACAGGTCAGGCGATTGTAGAACATCCAAATATCAAAGCGATTTCATTTACAGGAGGAACAAAAACCGGAGAACACATTGCCCGTACAGCTGCGCCTATGTTTAAGAAATTATCTTTAGAGCTGGGTGGTAAAAACCCAAACCTTATTTTTGCCGATTGTGATTATGATAAGATGTTGACGGTAACAGTACGCTCATCGTTCGCTAATCAAGGCCAGATCTGTCTCTGCGGAAGCAGGATCTTCGTGGAAGCAACTATTTATGACAAATTCAAAAAGGATTTTATCTCTAAAGTTGAGCAACTTAAGATAGGAGATCCATTTAATGATGAAACAAATATGGGTGCACTAGTCTCAAAACCTCATATGGAAAAAGTACAGTCCTATATTTCATTAGCCGAAGAAGAAGGTGGTAAAATTCTTTCCGGAGGCAAGCAAGTGACTGTTAAAGGCTTCGAAGACGGTTATTATTTAGAACCCACAATTATTGAAGTTTTTGATGACAAATGTCGTGTAAATCAGGAGGAGATTTTCGGACCGGTTGTTACTATAATGCCTTTTAAAACTGAGGAGGAAGCATTACAAATGGCCAATGGTGTTAAATATGGACTGTCTGCAACTCTTTGGACGTCCGATTTGAATCGTACTATGCGACTCAGTAAACAACTGGAAGCTGGTATCGTCTGGGTCAATACCTGGCTAAATCGTGACTTGCGCACTCCCTTTGGCGGCGTAAAGGACAGCGGTGTAGGTCGCGAAGGTGGTTTCGAAGCCTTGCGATTTTTTACTGAAGCAAAAAATATCTGTATAAAGTATGAATCCCTTTGATACTGAAAGGTGGTTAATTGTGATTTTTAGAAAGTTAACATTGAGTATAAATACTCGAAAATTGAATAATGAATATGAATTTAGACTTGAAAAATAAAAATGCTTTAATCTGCGGAAGTACTGCCGGAATCGGTAAAGCTTCGGCAATTGAATTGGCAAGAATGGGTGCGACCATTACATTAGTAGCGCGCAACCAAGAAAAACTGCAAGAAACACTGCTGGAATTACCATTTCAGGACGGACAAAAACATAACTATATAGTCGCAGATTTTAATGATCCCGATAATCTGAAGGAAAAAATTGAACAACGCGTCAAAGAAAAAACCTTTCATATCTTATTAAATAATACCGGCGGACCAAAAGGTGGACCTATTATTTCTGCAGAAACCGAAGAGTTCACAAAAGCTTTTAACCAACATTTAGTGTGTAATCACATATTGGTACAAGCAGTTGTTCCCGGAATGAAGGAAGCTGATTTTGGAAGAATCATAAATATTATTTCAACTTCTGTAAAACAGCCTATAGATGGTTTGGGTGTAAGTAATACGATTAGAGGTGCCGTTGCTAGTTGGAGTAAAACGCTTGCAAATGAATTAGGACAATTTGGTATTACCGTGAATAATGTTCTACCGGGCTTTACTGCAACAGATCGATTAACTGATATTGTCGCTAATGCGGCTAAAAAAATGACTAAATCTGAAGCTGAGGCCAGTGCCTTTATGAAGAGTCTCGTCCCGGCCAAACGGTTCGCACAACCGGGGGAAGTTGCAAATGCTGTGGCATTCTTGGCAAGTGAAGCTGCAAGCTATATCAACGGAATTAATCTGCCAGTCGATGGTGGACGAACAAAAAGTTTGTAACTTTATAAGCAACCTTGCGTGAGGGATTGAGTGGGTTACCCCGCCGCGCTCCTGATTTTTCGGAGAAGGCGAGTAATAACGAAAGCCCGACCCCGACACCATGAAATGTGTGTCTGGGACACGCCCTAAAGAATAGAAAATAGGATAGTGAGCTTCAGCTAGTTTGAAGTGTCCTAAGATTTATTGAAGAGTTCTCCGCAATTGCGGAACCACATTACACTAACTAAATAAGACTCCTGCCAAGGCAGGCGATTATATGAAACGAAAATTACGTATTAACGGCCATTCACATTTATTACCTTATCCTGAGCAAATTCCCCAGTTCATGAAAGAGAAAGGCATTTTTTGGGTGGATAAGGATCGTAAGTTTATGCTTCAAAAAGATTGGAGCCGCCCGGTTACTGATTCGAGTTTTTTTCTGGATGAGAAATTGGCCTGGATGGAACGTTATAAGATTGATCATGCCGTTGTTTTAAATTTATCGCAGCTCTATGGAAACGGATTAAGAGTGGAAGAAATGAAGCAGGCACTGAGATTTCAAAACGACTTTAATGCCAAAGTCCAACAAGACCATCCTTCAAAATTCACCTGCGGATTCGTTGTTCATCCAGGTTTTGTTAGGGGTGCCCAATGGGAAATTGAACGTTGTGTAGAAGAATTAGGCATGCAATTGCTTTGTTTACCCACACATTATATGGATACTATTGGAACCTGGCGTTGCATTTTTGACGAAGAAAATGAACCAATTTTCGAGCTAGCCAGCAAATATAATCTAGCTGTGGAAATCCATCCGTATGACGGAGAAAAATTCATAAAACTGGAAAATACCGCATGGCGTTTTCACTTAATTTGGATGTTGGCTCAATGTGCCGACGCATATCACTTTCTAACTCTTAATGGCTATGCCGATAAATTTCCAAATATGCGTACTTGTTTTGCGCATGGTGGACAATTAGCACAAATGAATCTTGGGAGAAGAATCCAGGGCTTTGATGGCAGACCTGACCTGTTTGAAGGCAAAGTGCATCCCAGAAAATCTGTAGCACACAAAAATATATTTTTCGATACGTTAGTGCACGACACCGGATCCCTCAAATTGGTTGTCGAGAATCAAACTTCAAAGCAGGTTGTAATGGGTCTGGATGATCCCTATCCGCTTGGAGAGATGGAAAGCGCCATGCAATCATCATATCCCGGAAAGATTCTGGATTTGGCCAAAGAACGTAAGATATTGACAGAAGCCGAATGCGATGCTATTTGGGAAGACAATGTAATACAGTGGCTATGCGGTGATGATGAGGCAGCTAAACAGAAATTGATTAAAAGAATCTTAGGAGAGTAGTAAGGAAGCAGTATAAAATAATGTTGAATACTTGTGCTAATTTTTAATTACTGATAACTGAAACTATGGATTTCCTTCCAAAAAAAATAGATGAATACGTAGTAGCACATTCACAAAATGAGCCTGAGTTGCTGCAGCAATTATCGAGGGAAACTTGGCAAAAAGTAATGCAACCACGCATGTTAAGCGGACATTTACAAGGCCGTGTATTGAGCATACTATCTAAGCTAAAACGCCCAGAAAATATATTAGAAATTGGCACCTATACTGGTTATTCGGCCTTGTGTTTAGCCGAAGGAATGTTACCAGAAGGTGAATTGCACACCATCGATCAAAATGAGGAACTTCATGACTTTCAGCGGAAGTATTTTGACAAGTCTGAATATGGATCGCAAATATATCAGCATACCGGTAACGCGATTGATATTGTTCCGAGATTAGATAAAACCTTCGACTTAGTATTTATTGATGCCGATAAGAATAACTACCCTAACTATCTCAAATTAATTCTTCCGAAGTTAAAACCGGGCGCTGTAATCCTGAGCGATAATGTATTGTGGAGCGGTAAAGTCGTTGAGCCTCTTGCTTCCGGTGATGAAGACACCAGAGCACTACTCGTATATAATAAACTTTTAAATACCCATCCGAAATTAGAAACCGTAATACTTCCTATAAGAGATGGACTCACGGTGTCGATAGTTAAATAATCATCTGGCATTTAAACTTACCCACTAAATTTTTCCGCCGGTTCTAAGGCATGAAGTGCCTTCTTGCAAAAATAATACATGATTATGGCGATTGTAGTTCCTACGAAGGCACCTACCAGAATATCGCTTGGATAATGAACGCCAACATAAATTCTGCTTGTGATAAAAATAAGAGGCCACAGATAGACCAGAAAGATCCATTTCGTAAATCTGCGCAATGCAAGTACCACAAATGTTGTCACGGCGAAACTCGAAGAAGCATGACCGGAAAAGAAGCTAAAGTTAGTTGGTTTTTGAAGGGCTCTAATTAACTCTGCAAGCTCTGTCACGTTATTAGGTCTCAACCTACTTACATAATCTTTTGTAAGATTTGTTACTGATAATGCCAAAACAAAAGTAAAAATGGTAAATAGAACCACTAATGTTCCTTTTTTTGGTTTGTAAAAGTGATAGATTAGTATAAAGAGGGTGATAAAAAGCGGGATCCAGGTTTCAATTTGTGTTACAAATATCCAAAAAGAATCAAAACGTTCAATACCGAGATTATTTAGGTATATGAAGAGTTCTCTATCCCATTCTTTAAGGGTTTCAATCATTTAAAATTTTCTTTTTATCGGGCCAGTGATATCTTCGACTTCGTCTTTTACCTTATCGATTTCCTTCCGAACATCTTTTGTTATATCGATATCTAACCCCTGTTTCTCGGCACTTTTAGTAATTTCACTTTTAATATCATTCGTGGCATCTTTGATCTGACGCATACCTTTTCCGAGCCCACGTGCAATTTCAGGCACTTTATCTGCACCAAATACCAAGAGTACCACGAAGAGAATAAAAAAGATCTCTGCGCCACTTATAAATAAAAAGATTAGTTGTGCTTCCATTAGGGTACAAATATACTAAATCTGCTTTCCGATTTTTAAATTCTGAAATGAAAAGATTTGTAATCAAAAGACCCTGCTCTAAAAATTTTTAGAGCAGGGTCTTTCAGAGATAAAACAATAACTTATTGTCCTCTTACATTCTCTTTAAATTTATTGAAATCTCCTAATTTTTTTCTTTTAGGCCAAGTGTTATTTGACGTATCAATATCGGCCGTTTCCTCGTCCGGATCTACTGTGATACCGGTAATTTCCTTTTCGGAAGCGATCACTTTACCAACAGAAGCATCATTCTTTCTCCATATTTCGGCAGGATAAGTCACTCTTTTAGTAGTACCATCACTATAGGTATATTCTGCAATTATTGGCATTGGAATTCCACCCGGCTTTTCAAATGTTACCTCATAAAAGAATTTAGGGTTTTCCAGTTTTGCTCTTTCATCAGCAGGAATATTGTCCATGATATATTCCTGAAGCGTGGAAACATCGTTTAAGGTTGCAGTTCGCATACTCTCTTCGAAATCTTCACTTCCTTCTTCAACTAAATATACCAGTGGAGGAAGGTCGCTTTCTTTCAGCCCTCTGGCTTGCATCATCTCACGAACTTCTTTGTTCATTTTGGATGTAACGTAGAATTTTTTCACTTCTTTCACTCCTATATCGGTGTATTCGGTGCTATAAAACCATGCTCTCCAAAACCAATCTAGATCAACCGCCGAAGCATCTTCCATCGTTCTGAAGAAATCCTCCGGTGTTGGGTGCTTAAACATCCAACGTTGCGCATAAGTTCTAAATGAATAATCGAACAAATCACGACCCATAATAGTTTCACGTAAAATATTCAATCCTGTTGCCGGCTTAGAATAAGCGTTCGCTCCAAAATTATAGGTATTTAATCCTTTGGTCATAATAGGAGCCATTTGGTCTTGATCACCCGACATATAATCTACTATATTTTTAGCCGGACCTCTGCGTGAAGGATAGCTCTTGTTGGGCGCAATTGCGTCCGGATACCATTCACCAAAATCCTGCTCCGCAACATATTGTACAAAGGTATTTAATCCTTCATCCATCCAGGTCCACTGACGCTCATCACTATTTACAATCATAGGGAAAAAGTTGTGACCAACTTCGTGAATAATCACACTCATCATTCCGTATTTTGTACGTTCACTGTAAGTTCCGTCCTTATCTGGTCTCCCATAGTTCCAGCAAATCATAGGATATTCCATCCCCTGATTTTTAGAATGCACTGAAATCGCCTTGTTGTAAGGATAGTCGAAAGTCATTCTTGAATAAGATTTCAATGTACTAGCAACTACTACCGTAGAATAATCTTCCCATAGCGGATTTCCTTCGGGAGGATACATGGAAACTGCCATTACATCGCGATTTCCGATTTTCACAGCCATCATATCCCAAATGAATCTTCTAGAAGTAGCGAACGCAAAATCGCGCACCATTTCAGCCTTTAATTTCCAGGTTTTTGTGCTGGTTGCAAATCCTCTAGAGGCTGCTTCAGCTTCAGCTTGAGAAACAATTATTACAGGTTTATCGTAAGATTTTTTTGCTTTCTCATAGCGATTCATCATTTCTTTAGAGTAAACTTCTTTTCTATTCTGAAGAGTACCGGTTCCGTCTAACACATGGTCTGAAGGAACTGTAATGCTCACCTCATAATTTCCGAATGGTAATGCGAACTCATCTCGGCCCCAAAACTGACTATTTTGCCATCCTTCTACGTCGTTATACACTGCCATGCGAGGGAAAAACTGAGCAATGACATATCCTCGGTTTCCATCTTCAAACTCTTCGTACCCGCTACGAGCACGATCAACCACGTGATTATTGACATTGTACCACCACTTGATAGAAAAAACAAATTTCTCTCCTGGTTTCAAATTTTTGGGCATATCTACCCGCATCATGGTTTGATTGATGGTATATGGTAGGTTATTACCTTTTGCGTCCTTTACCGATTCTATATTGAATCCCCCATCGAATGGGTTTCCCATATACTGTTCAACGAAACTGGATGCCATATCAGCCGGTGCAGCGCCACTAGGCTCGATCAACGGTGATTTTGAATCTTTTGCTCTTCTATTCTGATCTAATTGTACCCAAAGATATTCTAACTTATCGGGAGAGTTATTAGTATAAGTAATGGTTTCATAACCACTTAATTTTTTATTCTTATCGTCAAGAACTATGTCCATGACATAATCTGCTTGTTGTTGATAATAATGCACCCCTGGCGCACCACTCGCTGCGCGATACATATTTGGAGTTGAGAACTCCTCATATAATTGCTTAAAACGATTATTATTAAGATGTCCAGGTTTACGTTCCTTCATATCGCTCTCATCCTGAGCAAAAGACATACCTGATGCCAATAACAAGACAGCTAAGGAAAAGTATTTAATTAACTTCATAAAATTTAGAATTTGAATTTAGAATTTGGTTCGCTAAAAATAGTTGTTTTATACCTTTTAAACATATTTAATCAAAGTTTAACAATCCTTTAGGATTGTCGGTATCTAAGATGACACTTTTACGACTGTTCTTAACTTTTACATGAATGATATTTTGCTGTTCCGGAAAGAGATCCATTAATGCTTTGTTTTCAATTTCAATAGTTTTAAAATCTTTTACCCCTAACACTTCGATATACGATTTTACCAGATCCGTCTCGTACTCCTTTCCCAGATAATTAAATGCAACCGGCTTGTCATCAACAGTTATCTTTAATTTCTGAAGAAGGTATTCTTCTAAAAAGGCTGCATCAGATTCTGTTTCCTTTGAAGTTCCTAAAGACACTTGCTGATTGTATCGTTCCTGAAGCACATCTTCAATATCATCTATAAACATCTGATTAATTATTTGAAGTGACTCACTCTCGGCGACATATTCGATTTTGGTTATACTAACATAGAATTTATGGGTAGTGGATGCAGTAATTAATGGAAACAGGAGCACTAGCAAAGTAATTTTAAAAATCTTCATAAATGAAATTAAATATCAGAGTGTATAAGACGTTTACTATAATCTTTAGTTACAATAATTATACCTTTTATTTTTTGCGTTCTTCTGTATTTATTCGTGCTAAATAGACGGTACTTTGTTCCTTGAAAATTTCGAGTACGCGAGCGTAATTTTTGGAATTAAAATCTGATTGAACCGAAGTTGTTTCAACACAAAATAACAAGAAATCGTATAATCGATTCTCAGGAATTGCATAGGCTTCAAAAAAGAAGCTTTGCGAGTAAAAGCCTATCATTTGTGCCACCGAATAATTCTGCGATTCCCATTTTCGTTGTAATTTTAGTTTTCGGTAGTACCCGCTAATATATTTATAAGCAGCTTCCAAATTTACGTTGGTAGGGAAAAATGCCATCGCCACTGGAACTATCTTCTCTTCAGGCTTGCCTTTAAAACCGGGAATACCAACATCTTCAAAATCGAGGGGTTTTTCAGTTTTAATTACTTTTAAATCACTGGAAATATTCCCTGAAAGGTTATGCCCTAAAATAACTTCATCTAATTCATTAATCAATTCCTGAAGTGTAACTGTAAGAACTCCTTTTTCAAATATTTCTTCAGAAACAACTACCTTTTTAGGGAAATACTTGACTGAAGAAAAGAGCAAGGTGTCGTTTCGAGCAGCTCTTATCGAAAAGTTCCCATACTCATCGGTAATACTATTGTATCGGGATGTTGTATTTAAAATATGTATACCTTCAATTTCTTGTGAATTAGTTACGTTTCCATTAATCAGTTCACTTTGTGCCGACGCCCAGGCACTGATGAAAAATATTAAACAGTATATGGTTGCATTAATTTCTCTCACGTAGCATTTTATATTCTTTGCTTCTTTGCAACATAAATTCCAAGAGAATAATCTCGTTTTCTTCCTTTAGATATTCGCTACGCATACCGTTTTCTTCAAGAAAATAAATAAAATCAGTGGCATTAGAATTTTCTATATTGAATGTTTCAAAAAGATACGAATTACTAAACCGCTGTCGCAAATTATTCGCAATGAGTTCCCTTTCTTCTACAGATTCGGACGGTGTAATAGTTGTTTTCTTTTTCTTCAGAACAAGTAGATCTGCAAGTAAACCGACCATTCCAATTAAATTTCCACCATATTGGTTCTGGCCGTTATAATAGGCTTCCTCTGCTTTATTTTCAGCAACTGAACTGTATTTATCATTCGAAAATTCATATTCAAATTCTAGTTTTTCATAAGAGAGGTCTATTGATGTCGCAACATTTGCCGTTTTAATTCTGGCAACATCTACTATGATATTTCCTGAAAGATCGTAAGGCCTTACAATTACCTCCTCCAACTGATTCACCACCGGATTCAAGTAAATCCCTAACTTTTCTTTTTCTATAACGCCTTTATCAATAACGATAGTAAATGTAGCGAACTGCAATGCACTCACGGCGAGACGGTCGTTCTCTGCCACGGCAATCTCAAATTCGCCCAATTCGGAAGTGACAGTACCTACCTGAGAAGAGACATTATAAATACTTACGCCTTCTACATCTTCGCTTTTAGGAGCAGTAATCTTTCCTTTCACCATCAAACGTTCAATTTCCTGTGCAAATAAGCAGGCTGGCAAAATGATAAGTAATAATAATAACAGTTTTTTATTCATCCCTTAAAAATACGTTTTGTTTTCTTATTAAAAAGGTAAAGTATGCTCCAAGGTTTGTTAAATTTACAAAATGACCCATTTATCGGCTATTGGTTGTCAGTGACTTTTTAAATAATTGTCACGTTCAAACTAGTATGAGTGACAACTATCATTGACAAAAATTTTTATTATATGAAAAATCTTATAATCGCGAGTACATCAACCCTTTATGGGGGAGCCTATCTAGAATACCTTTTAAAGCCACTCTCAGAATTTTTTTCTGAAACAGAAGAAGTTCTGTTTATTCCTTATGCAAGACCCGGGGGAATCTCTCATGATGAATATACCTCGAAAGCTTCCGAAGCATTCGGAAAGATTAATAAAAAAATAGTAGGTATTCATACGTTTCCAGACCCAAAAAAAGCAGTCGAACAATCGAAAGGAGTTTTTACCGGTGGCGGAAATACCTTTGTACTGGTTAAAGAACTTTATAAAAATGATCTGTTACCAATTCTTAGAACACAGATTTTCGAAGGTCTTCCCTATTTAGGAACTAGCGCTGGCAGCAATATTTGCGGAATTACTATTCAAAACACCAATGATATGCCAATTGTCTATCCCCCATCTTTTAAGACCCTTGGTGTGATTCCATTCAATATCAATCCTCATTATTTAGATCCTGACATGTCAAGCAAGCATATGGGAGAGACAAGAGAAACGCGCATTGCAGAATTTCACACTCAAAATACTGTGCCCGTCGTTGGCTTGAGAGAAGGTAGTTGGTTAGAAGTTAAAGGAAAAACCATCACCCTGCGAGGTTCATTGTCGGCAAGGATATTCGAGCATGGCAAACCACCTTACGAAATAGATACTTTATCAATGATCAATTTCGATTAAAAGAGAAAAGCGCATTATTGAAGTCGCAGGAAGTTAATAATTGCAAATCATTGACCTTAGACACATAGTACTGGCAATTGTTCTTCCTGCTTATTAAAAACGGGCAAATCAAAGCTCCTTTACAAAATGATACCCTTTGGCAATAAATCCTTCGTTATAATAAAATTTATGGGACGGAAAATTATGCACATAGGTGTTTAATTCAACCCAATTACAGGAAGATTTCTTGGCATATTCGTACACATACTCCATAAGCAATTTTCCAATACCTTTGCGCTGGTATTCTTTTGAAATAATGACATGATCTATCTCAACGCTTTTCCCTGCGTAATGTCTGGTTTGAAACCACATGCCACAAACCCCAATAATTTTGGCATTGTTATAGATACCCAGACACTTATAATTTTGGGTCGCCATTTCAAGAAGTCGCTCTTTGAGTGTTGTTTCAGAAATAGAATTATTCCCAAGTTCCTGTAAAAATGGAATTGCTATCAAAATATTTTCCTTCGGAATTATCTGAAACGAAATTGATGTGTTTTTCAAAATTATACTACATTTAAATAATTACTAAGATATAAAATGAAGCGAGACAGATTTATAAAAATAACAGGATTTTCAGCTGTTGGTTTAGGCATTCTACCCCTACTTTCATTTTCGAACATCGGTGACCCTTATACGCTGGAACAACTTATTGGAAAGGGCAATCCGGATATTATAGGGGA